>NZ_JBFAIA010000148.1:0-20815 GCF_040654455.1 Nonomuraea sp. NPDC050691 | reverse complement strand
CAACGCCACCGACATGAACATCGAGGCGCAGTTCCCCTGGTGGGACCAGGTCGTGCTGGCCGGCGCGCACATGACCGCGCATTCGGCGACGGTGCCGGGCCTCGGCTCGCCAGGCGGGCGGCGGCCTCCGCGACTCGCGCGACGGCCGCCGTACCCGCGCCTGGCCCTAATCGCGTTGCCTCGACCCCGGGCGGCCGCTAGCATCCACGGCTAACACGTTGACGGAGACGAGTAGCCGGGAGACCCGCGGGCCCAGAGAGCCGCCGGCAGCTGCGAAGGCGGTCCCACGCCTCCCGGTGAAGACACTCCCGAGTGCGGGGAGGCAATGCCCCGCCGGCCTGACCCCCGTCACAGGGTCGCCGAGGCCGTCCCGTCATGGGGCGGCGAAAGTGCGGTGGCACCGGGAGCTCCCTTCTCCCCCGCACTCCCAAGGGATCACGCACATCCTCCAAGGAGTTGTGATGATCTCTCGTGTCCTGTCGGCGGAGCTCAAGGAGCACGCCGGCCAGCGAGTGACGATCGCCGGATGGGTCCATCGCCGCCGGCGGCTGAAGTCCGTGTCCTTCCTCCTCGTCCGCGACCGGAGCGGCGTGTCCCAGGTCGTGGTCCCGCCCGAGACGGCCCTCCCGGCCGAGGAGAGCGTCGTGCGGGTCACCGGGCTCGTGACGCCCGGCCCGCAGGCGCCCGGCGGAGCCGAGCTCACCGGCCCCCGGATCGAGGTGCTGGCGGAGCCCGCCAAGGCGCCGCCGTTCGACCTCTACCGGCCCGTCGTCCCGGCCGCGCTGCCGGCCGTCCTCGACCACGCGCCCGTCGCCCTGCGGCATCCGCTGCTGCGCGCGCCGCTGGAGATCTCCGCGGCGAGCGTGGCCGGGTTCCGGGCGGCGCTCGACCGGCTCGGGTTCACCGAGATCCACACGCCGAAGCTCGTCGCCTCGGCCACCGAGTCCGGGGCGGACGTCTTCACCGTCGACTACTTCGGCCGCCCCGCCTACCTCGCCCAGTCACCGCAGTTCTTCAAGCAGGCGATGGTGGGCGTGTTCGAGCGGGTCTACGAGGTGGGGCCGGTGTTCCGGGCCGAGCCGCACGACACCGCGCGGCACCTGGCCCAGTACACGAGCCTGGACGCCGAGCTGGGGTTCGTCCGCGACCACCGTGACGTGATGGCCGTCCTGCGTGAGGCCCTGGCGGGCATGCTGGAGGCGGTACGGCTGCGCGCCGCCCCCGCCGTCGAGGCCCTGGACGTCGCCCTGCCCGAGGTGCCGGCCGAGATCCCGGCCGTCCACTTCACCGAGGCCAAGCGGCTCAGCGGCGAGGACGGCGAGCCGGACCTGTCACCGGCGCAGGAGCGGTGGCTGTCGGAGTGGGCGCGGCGCGAGCACGGGTCGGAGTTCCTGTTCGTCACCGGCTACCCGATGGCCAAACGGCCCTTCTACACGCATCCCGACCCGGCGCGGCCGGGCCGCTCCAACGGGTTCGACCTGCTGTTCCGGGGGCTGGAACTGGTGACGGGCGGGCAGCGGCTGCACCGGCACCAGGACTACCTGGACGCGCTGGCCGCCCGCGGGGAGCCGGTGGAGCCGTACGAGGGGTATCTGCGGGCGTTCGAGCACGGGATGCCGCCGCACGGCGGGTTCGCGATCGGGCTGGAACGCTGGACGGCCCGCCTGACGGGCGCGCCCAACATCCGGCAGGCGGCGCTGTTCCCGCGCGACCTCCACCGCCTCTCGCCCTGACGCGCCGCCCGCCCAGGCGCCGCGCCCGGGCATGAAGATCCGAGGCTTCAGGCGCTCCGCCTGGGCATGAAGACGGCGACCACGGCGCCGATCAGGCACAGCACCGCTGTCACCAGGAACATCTCGGTGTACTCCAGGTGCAGCGCGGCGTCGACCCGGGCCAGGTAGTCCGCCATCCGGCGGGCGTACACCGCCGGGTCGACGCCGAACGGCAGCGGCGTGTCCAGGTGCGCCGTCAGCGACTGGAACCGGTAGAACCCCCAGGCCGACACGCCCGCGATGCCGATCAGCATGCCCATCATCCGGGCCACCACCACGGCGGCCGAGGCCACGCCGTGCTGGGCGGCCGGCGTCACGCGCAGCACGGCGGCCGACACCGGGGCGATGACCAGGCCCAGCCCGAGCCCGGCGATCACCAGGTCGAGGTCCATCTGCGACCGGGCGGCGGCCAGCTCCAGGGGCCAGCGGCTCATCAGCGCGTAGCCGGCCGTGGCGACCAGCAGGCCGGCCACGGCGACGATCCGGTCGCCCAGCCGGCGCGCCAGCAGCCCGCCCGCGAGGGCGCCCACGGGCAGCGCGATCAGGAACCGGCCCAGCACCTGCCAGGCCGCCTCCAGGGCCTCCATCTCCAGCAGCGTCTGCGCGGTGAACTGGACGAACACCATGGTGACGAGCAGCGCCGCGCCGGTCAGGAAGCTGACGCCCAGCGTGGCCAGCAGGGGGCCCTTGCGGGTGCCGGACAGGTCGAGCAGGCGTACGGGGGAGCGGATCTCCCACCAGACGAACAGGGCCCCGGCGAGCAGGCCGGCCCCGATCAGCGGCAGGCCCCAGGGCGGGAGCACGGCCTTGGCCGGGTCCGGGTTGTACAGGCCGGCCACCAGAAGGGCCAGGGCGAGCGCCAGCAGCGCGCCCCCCGTCCCGTCGACACGGGCCGCCGCCGGGGCCTGCGGGCCGCCCGCCACGGCCGGGGCGCGGCGGGGGGAGGGGACGGTGACCTGGACGGCGACGGCGGCGAGGACGGCGAGCGGGACGTTGATCCAGAAGATGGCGTGCCAGCCGCCCAGCTCCACCCCGAGGAACGACGTCCTGGAGATCTTCGCCAGCACCCCGCCGTACAGCGGGCCGAGGGCGCTGCCCAGTTCCTGCGCCGCTCCCACGGCGCCCAGCGCGGCGGGCCGCTCCCGCTCCTCCCACAGGTCGCCGATGAGCGCCATCGTGATCGGCAGCAGCGCGCCGCCCGCCACCCCCTGGATCGTCCGGCCGGCGACCACCATGACCTCGCCGGCCGCCAGCGCCGTCAGCACCGAGCCGAGCGCGAACGCCGCCAGGCAGAGGTGGATGAGGGGCTTGCGGCCGTACCGGTCCGAGAGCCCGCCCAGCAGCGGCATCGCCGCCACGTACCCCAGCAGGAACCCGGTGACCACGGGCGTGACCCGCTCCAGGCGGTTGAGCGGGACGCCGATGTCCTCGGCGATGTCGATGAGGACGGTCACGACCACGTAGGCGTCGAGCGCGGCGAGCAGCACCACCGCGCCGCCGACCCCCAGCGCGACCCCGCGGGCCGCCCGCACCGGCCGTTCCCTGTCGCGGAGCGGCCCCACCACGCGGCCGCTCATCCCGCCGAGGGCGGCGGCGTGATCGTGACCGCCGCGTCGTAGTCGCTGAACGCGACCGTCACCGTGCCGTCCTGCAGCGGCAGCACCACCTTGGTGAGCCGGCTGGTGGCCTTGTCCACCCAGACGGTCCCGTTGACGCCCTGGGTGACGCCCGGCACCAGCGTCCCGAGCACCTGGCCGGAGAACGTCGTCGCGACCCGGTAGGCGCCGTTCTCCTCCGCCTCCACGCGCGGGTCGGCGGCGGTGGCGAGCAACTGGGGGACGCCCTTGTCGCGGTCTAGGATGAGCGACGGGTCGTAGAGCTGCGCCAGCTCCTTACGGGTGAGCTTCTGGAACCCGCCGGTCGGCCCCTTGAAGTGGACGGTGTCGCCGACCAGCGCGAACGTGATCTCCTGGAGGCTGCCGAGCACCTCCAGCGTGATCGTCCCGTCGGCGTCGCCGGCGGCGGTGAGGCGGCCGTCGGCCTGCTTCAGCGGCACCTTCGGCTTGCCTTCGGTGGCGATGGAGAACGTGGCCGACTTGACCGTCTTCATGGCCTCCGACGCCTTCTTCATCAGGTCGGGGCCGGCGGGCAGCTCAGCGCCGCCACCCGACGAACAGGCCGACACGAGCGCGACAAGAACGACGAGCAGCAGCTTTCTCAGCATGAGCGGATCGTAGCGAGCGGCCGGATCCCGCGCGCGGCTCGCCGGTATCGGTTGGGTGTCGGCGTCCGCCGGCACGGCGGTGGGTCAGCGCAGCTTCTTCAGATGCTCGACGATCGGCCGGTAGGCCTTCTCCAGGGCGTCGAGCTGGTCGTCGGTGAGCCGGTCGATGAAGTGCTCGCGGACGCTGGCCACATGGTGGGGCGCCACGCGCTGGATGGTGTCCCAGCCCTCGTCGGTCAGCACCGCGAACGTGCCGCGCCGGTCGTCGCGGCATTCCTCGCGGGACACGAGGCCCTTGGCCTCCATGCGGGAGATCTGGTGCGACAGGCGGCTGCGCGACTGGATCGTGGCGTCGGCCAGATCGCTCATGCGCATGCGCCTGCCCGGGCTCTCCGAGAGGTTGACCAGGATCTCGTAGTCGTTCACGGACAGTGAGTGTTCCTGTAGCTCACGGTCGAGCCGGTGCATGAGCAGCTTGTGCAGGGCCAGCTGGGTGCGCCAGGCACGCTGCTCGGCGGGGGAAAGCCAGCGGGGCGCGCTCATGATCTCCAATCTAGCGCACGCTGAGTGATCCCACCCCGGTGATCGCCGGGCTAGCTGAAGGCCATGACGATCGCGACGCCCACGACGTGCATGATCACCACGGCCGCGATGAGGAAGACGAACACGAACTTCGCGGGTCCGTGCTCGAACGTCTTGCCCTCCTCCAGCGGCTTGCGCGCGGCCACGCGGTCGGCGATCCGCTCCTCGAGGGGCTTCTTGTAGAACATACGTCCAGCCTACCTAGGGAACGCGCAGTCGCCGGGCGGGCAGGTCTGTGACGATGGCCACCACGACGCCCCCCTCGGCCGTCCATTCCAGCACGTGGCGCCCCGTCCAGTCGATCTCGGCGGTGCGCATCCGGTCCAGCGACAGCTCGCCCCGCTTGATCAGCGCCTCCTTACGGGCCCACAGACGGATCAGCTCGTCGTTGCCGCTGACGCGCCGGCGTTCGCCGGGGGACAGCGCGATCTCCGCCAGCGCCGCGTCGAACGGGCCCGCCGGCACGCGCTCCGCGTCCGCGCCCACCCGGCCGTCGCCCGCCGCCGCGCACACGTAGCCCCGCGTGTGGCTGAAGCTGACGCCGAGGGAGGGCGCCTGCTCGATGGACGGCCGGCCGTGGCCGGGGCCGTGGACGTCGCAGTGCTGGAGCAGCGTCAGCTCCTCCGGGCGGGTGCCGAGGGCGGCGGCGGCGCACTGCCGTACGAGCAGGTGGGCCGCGACGAACGCGGCGCGGTCGGCGTCGAACGCGAACCGCGCGGCCCGCTCCTTCTCGACGGGGGTGAGCCAGTCCTCGGGGGCGCGCACCTCGTCGGGGCGTCCCCCCATCGCCACGGGGCCGATCGTCACCCTCGTGATCTTACGACCCCGGGTGGCGTCGCGCATGACCAGGATTTCACCGGCGGGCGACACCCGGCTGATCCCCCCAAAACTAGGATGGATTGATGTCCACCCGGCTCCGGGGGCGGGCGGGGGTGCGCCATGGTTCGGCTGATCAGGCGTGAGCTGGAGGCGCTGCGCGAACGCTGCGCGGGCCGCGTGATCACGGAGCAGGACGCCCTCTACGACTCCGCCCGCGCCGTCTGGAACGGCGCCGTCGACCACCGGCCCGCCGCGATCGTCCGCTGCGCCGGCCCCGGCGACGTGTCGGCGGCGATCAGGTTCGCCCGCGAGGAGGAACTGGAGATCTCGGTACGCGGCGGCGGCCACGACTTCGGCGGCTCCGCCGTGACCTCCGGCGGCCTCATGGTCGACCTGAGCGCGCTGCGCCGCGTCCGCGTGGACCCCGGCACCCGCCGCGCCGTCTGCGAGGGCGGCGCCACCTGGGCCGACCTCGACGCCGCCACGCAGGCGTACGGCCTGGCCACGCCCGGCGGCACCGTCAGCCACACCGGCGTCGGCGGGCTGACCCTCGGCGGCGGGTTCGGCTGGCTGACCCGGACGCACGGCCTCACGGCCGACAACCTGATGTCGGCCGACGTGGTGCTGGCGGGAGGCGAGTACGTCCACGCCTCGCCCCGTGACCACCCCGACCTGTTCTGGGCCCTGCGGGGCGGGGGCGGCAACTTCGGCGTCGTCACGGGCTTCACCTTCCGGCTGCACCCGGTGGGGCCCGAGGTCCACCTCGCGCTCCTGTTCTGGGAGATCGAGCGCGGGACGGAGGCGCTCGCGGCGGCCGAGGAGACGATCGCCGGGCTGCCCCGGCGCGCCGGGGTGCTGACGGCGTGCGGCCTGACCGCGCCGCCGCTGCCGTTCGTGCCGCCGGAACACCGGGGCCGGCTCGGCCACGCGCTCCTGATCGCGGGCTTCGGCTCGGCTCAGGAGCACGCGGCGACGGCCGCGCGGGCGGCGGGGGCGCTGCGGCCGCTGTTCACGTTCGCCGAGGCCATGCCGTACACGCGGCTGCAGACGTTCCTGGACGACACCGCCCCGTGGGGCGTCCACGCCTACGAGAAGGCGCTGGACGTGATCGGGATCGGCCCCGAGGCGGCGGCCACGCTGGGCGAGCAGGCCGCGCGCAAGACCTCGCCGATGTCGTTCATGCCGTCGTTCCGGCTCGACGGGGCGTTCTCGGACATGGACGACACCGCCACCGCCTACGGCGGGTCGCGCGCGCCGCACCACACGCTGTCCTTCATGGCGCTGACGCCGTCGCCCGAGGCGCTGCCGGCCGGGCGGGCGTGGTCGCGGGCCGCCTGGCAGGCGATGCTCCCGTACGCGACGGGCACCGGGTCATACGTGAACTTCCAGGTGGAGGCGGACGCGGACCGGGTGCGCGGCGCGTACGGGGGGGACAAGTACGCCCGGCTGGCGGCGGTGAAGGCGATCTACGACCCGGACAACGTCTTCCACCTCAACCCCAACATCCGCCCCTCCTGACGGCCGTCTCCCGGGAGCGCCGGGGAGTCACGGCACCGTCCGGTAGGTCGTCTGGAAGAGGCCGTCGTCGTCGAGGACGTGGAAGGCCAGGGACGGCGGGACGTCGTGATCGACCACCTCCGGCCCCGGTTCCCACGGCAGCCTCAGACTGTTGACCACGCCCGGGGCCGAGCGCAGCGGGCGGCCGCCCAGGGACGAGGCGACCGCCGCGTGACAGTGGCCGAAGAGGATCGCGGCGACGTTGGGGCGTCCGGCCACCAGGTCGGCGAGGCGCTCCGGGCCCCGCTGGCCGATGGAGTCCAGGTAGGGGTGGTGCAGGGCGACCGGCTGGTGGTGGAAGGCGACGAACACCGGCACGTCGTCAGGTGTCTCGTCCAGCGCTCCGGCCAGCCAGTCGAGGGTCTCGTCGGCCAGGTGGCCGCCGTCCTCTCCGGGGATGGTCGAGTCGCACAGCGCGAACACGGCCTTGGGCGTCCGGTGGAGCCGGTTGATCGGGCCGTCGCCAGGCGCCTCGTCCAGGAGCACGCGGCGGAACTCCGCCCGGTCGTCGTGGTTGCCCGGGCAGAAGAACGTGGGATGGCGCAGGTCGAGCAGCTTGCGCGCGTCCTCGTACTCGGCCGCCAGGCCGTGGTCGGCGACGTCGCCGGTGACCAGGACCGCGTCCAGGTCGTACGGCAGGTCGTTCAGGAACTCCGCGACCTTCCGCGTGCGCTGGACGCTGCGCGGCTCCCCGTCGAGGTGCGTGTCGCTGAGGTGGGCCACCACGATCATGGCTGTTGTCCTTCCGTCGTCTGTGACGGGACGTTACCGGCACACTGGACCAGCCTTAAGATCCGGTCGTATGCCGGAACATTGGGCCAGTTGGGATCTGCATGTCGAGCTGGGAGCCGAGGGCGGGCGGCGCCGCCGCCTGGAGGACGCCCTGCGCGAAGCCGTCAGGGCGGGCCGGCTGTCCCCCGGCGCGCGCCTGCCCTCGACCCGGGGGCTGGCCCATCAGCTCGGCCTGGCCCGGGGCACCGTCAGCGCCGCCTACGACCAGCTCGCCGAGGAGGGCTACCTGACGATCCGCGCCGGATCGGGCACCACCGTCGCCGACATACCCCAGCCCGCGCCGGCGTCCGCTGGCCGGCCCGCCACGCCGGCCACGCCCCGCCATGACCTGCGCCCCGGGCTTCCCGACATCAGCGCCTTCCCCACGCGGGCCTGGCTCGCCGCCACCCGCCGCGTCCTCGGCGCCGCACGGCCGGAAGTCTTCGGCGCCGGCGACCCGCAAGGCCGCGTGGAGCTGCGCACCGCGCTCGCCGGCTACCTCGGCCGCACCCGGGGCGTGGTCGCCGGCCCGGAGCGGATCGTGATCGTCTCCGGCTACTACCAGGGGCTGAGCCTGCTCAGCGGCGTGCTCGCCGCGGCCGGAACCCGTACCGTCGCCGTGGAGGACCCGGGCCACAACCTCTTCCGCGACGCCGTGCGCCGCGCCGGACTCACCACCCTGCCCCTGCCCGTCGACCACCACGGCGCCCAGGTCGACGCGCTCACCCCGGACACGGGGGCGGCGTTCCTCACGCCCACCCACCAGTACCCGACCGGTGTGCCGCTGCACGCCAGACGCCGCCAGGCGCTGAGCGCCTGGGCCCGGGCCACCGGAGCGGTGATCGTCGAGGACGACTACGACGGCGAGTACCGCTACGACCGCCAGCCCGTCGGCGCCCTGCAGGGCACCGCCCCCGACCACGTCGTGTACTGCGGCACCGCCTCCAAGACCCTCGGCCCCGCCCTCCGCCTGGCCTGGATGGTCCTGCCGCCCCGCCTGGCGCTCCCGGTCGTGCGGGCCAAGCAGGCGGCCGACCTGTACACCGAGACCCTGGGCCAGCTCGTCCTCGCCGACCTGATCACCTCACACGCCTACGACCGCCACATCCGCGCCGCCCGGCTGCGCTACCGCAGACGCCGCCACCTCCTCCTCGACCGCGTCGCGGCCCTGCCGGGCCTGACCGCCCACGGAGTCCCCGCCGGCCTGCACACCCTCGTCACCCTCGACCCGTCGGGAAGCTCCACCGAGGACCGGCTCCTGGCCGCCTGCGCCCGGCAGGGCGTCGCCCTGCGCGGCCTCACCGAACTCCACCACGACGCCGCGGGCCGCCCTCAGGGCGTCCTCGTCGGCTTCGCGGCCCCGGCCGAACGCGCCTACCCCGCCGCCCTCGACGCCCTGACGACAGCCCTCGCCGGGGCTTGCGGTTCGTGACGCCGGCCTGGCCCGGGGCGTTCGGAGCGGAAGTCGCCGCCACGCCGTACGGGGAGGCGGACGTCGTCATGCCGGTGCCCTCGGACCGGGCAGCGGTGCGAGCGCTCCCCGGCCACCCCAGGCGGCCGCGTGCCCCGCTCCCTGGCCGGACAGCGGTCCAGCGGCCCGTCAGTGCAGGGCCGAACCTACCGGAGGACGCCGACCACGTCCCTGAGCGAGAACCTACGGGGGGTGTCCCGGGGTGAGGCTAGAGGGAGTGTCCCGGGGTGAGGCCTTGGGGAGGTGACGTCCCCCGAAGGAGACGTCACCTCGTGAAGTGCCTTATCGCGCCAGGTTGTACGTGTAGCCCGGGAGTCCGGGCAGGGGGCCGAGCGGCTGCCGCCTGGCGAGCGGCGTCACCTCGGCCGGGGGCAGCGCCGGGCAGCGCGCGCCCTTCGCCGGGACGGTCAGCGAGACCAGGTAGCCGTCGAACGCCTGCGTCGGGCAGTCGCCGCGGCCGTAGATCCCGTGCCCCCAGCCCTCGTACGTCAGCAGCCGGGCCTCGCGGCCGATCTGCCGCGCGGCGTTGACCGCCCACGGGTAGGCGGTCGCGGGGTCGTGCAGGGCGTTGCCGAGCAGCAGCGTGGGACTGCCGTCGACGCGGAGCCGGTGCTGCGGGTCGGGGATCGGGGTGGGCTGGCCGAGGCAGGCGGCCGTCAGCGGCTGCGCCGCGGCGCTCACCAGCATGTCGGGCGCGATGGCCATCGACCGGCGCAGGTGCCGGGCGTACTCGCGGTAGTCGCGGACGGGCAGCAGGTAGTCCTGGCAGAAGACCTGGCTCGCGTCGTTGACCGTCTCCGGCGGGTCGTCAGCCGCCGGGGCCATGATGGGCCGCGCCGTGCCGGTCCCGCTGTCGAGCGCCGCGAGGAACTCGGCCAGCTCCTTCCACGCGGGGCCGTAGAAGGCGCCGAACGCCTGCGAGATCAGGTCGAGCCTGCTCAGCTTCACCTCGGGCTCCCCGGGCAGGGACAGCTCGCCCCGGGCGGCCCGCGCCAGCAGGCCGTGCCAGACGGCACGCACGTCCCTGCCGTGCAGCGCGCACGATGCCGTGCGGTCGCACCAGGAGACGAACTCGTCGAAGGAGTCCTGGGAGGCCCACGCCTCCGTGTCGATGAAGGCCGCCGTGCCGAGGCTGTGGTCCATGTTGCTGTCGAGGGCCAGCGCGCGCACGCGCCTGGGGTAGCGCTCGGCGTAGAGCTGGCCGATCAGGGTGCCGTACGAGACGCCGTAGTAGGTGAGCTTGTCGTCGCCGAGCGCGGCGCGCAGGGCGTCGAGGTCGCGCACCACGCTGCCCGTGTCGACGTGGTCGAACAGCGGCCCGGTGCGGGAGCGGCAGTCGTTCCGGTAGCGCTCGTTGTGGGCCAGCAGGGCGTCGAACTCGGCCTGGCTCTTCAGCTCCAGCGGGTCGGGCGCCTGGGTGGCCAGCGCGTACGAGCATGTGATCGGGTGGCTGCGGGCGACGCCACGCGGGTCGAACCCGACGACGTCGAAGCGGCGGGTGATCTCCGGCGTGAAGCCGAGCCAGTCCCGCAGGACGGCGGTCACGCCGGAGCCGCCCGGGCCGCCGGGGTTGATCACCACGGAGCCGATCCGGGCCGAGGGGTCGGTCGCCTTGCGCCGGGCCAGCGCCAGCTCGATCGTCCCACCGGCCGGCCTGCTCCAGTCGACGGGCACGGTGAGCGTGCCGCACTCGACGGCCGGGTCCTCGGCGCAGGGCGCCCAGGCGACGGCGGCGGCACCACTGGAGGCGCCGCCGGCGGTGGCGGCGGCTCCACCTGCCGACGCCGACGCCGACGCTGCCGAGGTCGACGCGACCGGCAGGGCGACGGCCACGACGGAGAGGAGGACGGTGAGGATCAGGAGGGGTCTTCGCACGGCGAGTCCAATCGTCGGGGACCCGATCATCGACCAGATCCCCCGACAAGGGCATCAGACTCCGGTATGAAATCCATGTCATACCTGCGGCGGTGGGCCCGCGGGCCCGATTGCTCTCCAGAGGCCGCTCCCGCGGGGGAGCGGCGGGCCGGCCGGCCGCCGGACAGCGGCCCCTCGCGGGTCCTCCGAGTGCTGAGGGCGGGCCCTCCCGAAGACGGGCGGCGGGTCCTCCGAGGGCGGGCCCTCCTGAAGACGGGCGGCGGTCCTTCCGGGCGCGAAGGCGGCGCGTGACCCCGGTTCAGCCCAGCAGCGACGCCATCCAGGACTCGACCTCGTCCGCCCGGCGCGGCAGGGCGTCCGACATCAGACGGGCGCCGTCCGACGTGATCACGAGATCGTCCTCGATGCGGACGCCGAGGCCGCGGAACTCCTCCGGCAGCGTGAGGTCGTCCGGCTGGAGGTACAGGCCCGGCTCGACGGTCAGCACCTGCCCCTCCTCCAGCACCCCGTCCAGGTACGTCTCGGCCCGCGCCCGCGCGCAGTCGTGGACGTCCAGGCCCAGCATGTGGCCGCTGCTGCACAGCGTGTACCGCCGGTACAGGCCCGACTCCATGAGCGCGTCCACCGGGTCCTTCAGCAGCCCCCAGTCGCGCAGCCCCTCGGAGATGACGCGCATGGCGGCCAGGTGGAAGTCGCGGAAACGGGCGCCCGGCCGGAGCGTCGCGATGGCGGCCTGCTGCGCCTCGTACACCAGGTCGTACACCTGCCGCTGCACCGTGCCGAAGCGGCCCGACAGCGGCAGGGTGCGCGTGACGTCGGCCGTGTACAGCGTGTCGGTCTCGACGCCCGCATCGAGCAGCAGCAGGTCGCCGTCGCGCAGCCGCCCGTCGTTGCGGATCCAGTGCAGCACGCAGGCGTGGGCACCGGAGGCCACGATGCTCTCGTAGCCCACCGCGTTGCCCTCCAGCCGCGAGCGCAGCCCGAACACGCCCTCCAGGTACCGCTCGCCGCGCGGATGACGGAGCGCCGCCGGCAGGGCGCGCACCACGTCCTCGAAGCCGCGCGACGTGGCATCCACGGCCGCCTGCAGCTCGCCGACCTCCCACTCGTCCTTGACCAGCCGCATCTCGGCCAGGAACGACTCCAGCTCGGCGTCGCCCCCGCCGGACGGCACCAGGGCGTCCACCCGGGCGTCCACGCCGCGCAGCACCCTGGCCGGCCCCTTGAGGTCGAGGTCGCGGATGTGCGCGCACTCCACCTGGTACAGCAGCGCCGCCTCCGCCAGGTCGGGCCGCCGCCCCACCCAGAACTCGCCGTAGCGCCGGTCGCGGTAGAACTCCTCGCCCTCCTCGCGCGGCGAGCGCGGCCGGAGGTACAGCGTGGCCTCGCCGGACGGCTCCACGACGAGCACGTCGTCCGGCTCGCCCGCGCCCGTCAGGTACGCGTACGCGCTGTGCGGCCGGAACCGGTGGTCGCAGTCGTTGCTGCGCGTCTTCAGCGTGCCGGACGGCACCACCAGCCGCTCGCCCGGGAAGCGGGCCGCCAGCGCGGCGCGGCGCTTGGCCGCCCACGGCGCCACCGGCAGCGGCTCCACGTCGGCGCGCCGGGTGTCGGCCCAGCCCGTACGCATGAACGCGGCCAGCGCCTCGGTGACGGGCAGGTCGTGGCTTCCGGTGTTGAGCTGTTCGGTCATGGGAGGGGGTCCTGACGGCTGGTGCGGGCGGCCCTCCCGGGCGGGAAGGGCCTCTGGTACGCAGGCAGCCTACGGGAACCCTTGACGGTGTCCCCACTGGGTTGCTTGCCTGGTAGACACCCCGTCCGGCGGGTTGGCGACGGCGTCCGGCGGGTAACTGAGAGCCGAGGTGGTGCACATGCTCGTCAAGACGATCCTGCGCAACAAGGGGAGCCAGGTGACGACCGTGCCCCCTGAGGCGACGGTCCGTGAGCTGCTGGCGGCGCTGGCCGAGCACAACATCGGTGCCGTGGTGGTCTCCTCCGACGGCGCCACGATCACCGGGATCGTGTCCGAACGCGACATCGTGCGTCACCTGCACGACCGGGGCGCCGAGATCCTGGAGCAGCCCGTCTCGTCGATCATGACGTCCGAGGTGCGGACCGTCAGCATGGGCGACAACGTCGACCAGCTGCGCAAGACGATGACGACTCACCGCTTCCGGCACGCTCCGGTCCTCGACGAGGGACGGCTCGCGGGCATCGTGAGCATCGGCGACGTGGTGAAGAGCGCGATCGAGGAGCTGGAGACGGAGAAGGCGTCGCTGGTCGACTACCTTCACCGGTGACGCACGTCCGGGCGTTGACACGGGTGGGACGCTTGTCCGGTGATGTACGGACCTGACCACCCGGGCGACTATCCGCGGGCGTCCAGCAGCCCGACGGTCATCCTGCTGGTGTCGGGCCTGACCGGTCTGGTGGGGTTCGTCCTCGGGTACGTCATGGGGTTCGGCGCGACGGAGACGGCCGCCGAGCCCCTGCCGCGCATGACGGTGCGGATGGAGCCGCCCTCGGAGCCCACCGGGCAGTCGCCCATCGCCGGCTCACCGTTCGCCCAGTCACCGTTCGCCCAGTCACCGTTCGCCCAGTCACCGTTCGCCCAGTCACCGTTCGCCGAGTCGCCCTCCGTCCCGTCACCCGGCACGCCGCCGTCCGGGGCGCCCCTGGCCGCCGACGCGCCCGCCGCGCCGTCCCCGGGCGCTCCCCTCGCGACCGCCTTCCGCCAGGAGCCTGCGGGCGCGCGCCGCACGCTCGTGGTGGGCGTGGACATCCAGCCGGGCGCCTACCGGACGTCCGGCCCCGTCGAGGGCCAGCCCATGTGCTACTGGGCGCGCCTGAGGAGCACCGCGGCGCGGGCCGACGACGTCATCACGGCCGACATGCCCCGCGGCCCGGCCACCGTCGTCATCGCTCCGACGGACAAGGCGTTCCAGACCTTCGGCTGCGCCGGGTGGTCCCCCGCCTGAGGCGGGTCCCCGGGGGGACCCGGCGTGCGCAACAGCCCGGCCCCGGGCGCACCCCCTGCCGCGGCGCCCGACCCGACGCGCGGGCGCTGCTCGACCTGGAGCGGGGCGGCGTAGGAGGATGCACCCAGGCGACCCCGAGGAGGACGACATGCCGGTGCTGCGGAGTCTCATCGAGAGCGTGCGCGACGGGCGGATCGAGGTGATCGACCTGACCGCGCCCCTGTCCGAGGAGACGCCCATCCTCCGGCTGCCCGAGCCGTTCGGCAACACCATCCCGTTCCGGCTGGAGGAGATCAGCCGCTACGACGACCGCGGCCCGGGCTGGTACTGGAACGACATCCACACCGGCGAGCACACGGGCACCCACTTCGACGCGCCCATCCACTGGGCCACGGCCCGCGACGGCGAGGACGTCTCCCAGGTGCCGCCGCGCAGCCTGCTCGCCCCGGCCGTCGTGCTCGACTTCTCCGCCGAGGCGGGCAAGGACCCCGACTTCCTGCTCCAGATCGCCCACGTCAAGGAGTGGGAACGGGCCAACGGGCCGCTGCCCGAGGGCGGGTGGCTGCTCTACCGCACCGGCTGGGACTCCCGCTCGGGTGACCAGGCCGCGTTCCTGAACGCCGACGAGACCGGCCCCCACACGCCGGGCGTCTCGGTGGAGTGCGCGCGCTGGCTCGCCGAGGAGACCCCCGTCCTCGGGCTCGGCGTCGAGACCGTCGGCACCGACGCGGGCGCGGCCCACTCCTTCGACCCGGCCTTCCCCTGCCACTCGTTCCTGCTGGGCGCCGGCAAGTACGGCCTGACCCAGCTGCGCAACCTGGACCGGCTCCCGGTCACCGGCGCCGTGGTGATCGCGCCGCCGCTGCCCATCGTCGGCGGCTCCGGCAGCCCCGTCCGCGTCCTCGCCCTCGTCGAACACGAGACCTCCGCCGGACAGCCGACCCCCGCCGGAAACGAGACCGGGCAGGCCGGATGATCGTCGCCGAGGCGGTCGGGCGGACGCTCGCCTCACTCGGCGCCGAGGCCGTCTTCGGCGTCGTCGGAAGCGGCAACTTCCACGTCACCAACGCCCTCGTGGCGCACGGCGCGCGCTTCGTCGCCACGCGGCACGAGGGCGGCGCGGCCACGGCGGCCGACGCCTACGCCCGTACCAGCGGCAAGGTCGGGATCGTGTCGGTCCACCAGGGACCGGGCCTGACCAACGCGATGACGGGCGTCGCCGAGGCCGCCAAGAGCCGCACCCCGCTGGTCGTGCTCGCGGGCGAGGTCACCGACGCCCGCTCCAACTTCCACATCGACCAGGACGCCCTGGCACGGGCCGTCGGCGCGGTGCCGCTGCGGATCTCCTCCGGGGCCGACGCTGTCGACCAGACGGTCACCGCCTTCCGCACCGCCTGGGACGAGCGGTGCACGGTCCTGCTCAACCTGCCGCTCGGCGCACAGGCGGACGCCGTGGCGTGGCGGGGGCCGCTGGGCGAGTTCCTGGACCAGATCGTCGCCGCCGGGCGCGCCGCGGTGGTGGCGCCGCATCCCGCGCACACCGTGCCCCACGCCCGCGACGTCGCGGAGGTGGCGGGCCTGCTCGCCTCGGCGCGGCGGCCCGTGTTCGTCGCCGGGCGCGGAGCCCGCCACGCCCGGCGCGAGCTGGAGGAGCTGGCCGGCCTCACCGGCGCCCTGCTCGCCACCTCCGCGGTCGCGCGCGGGCTGTTCCGGGGCAGTCCGTGGGACCTGGACGTGAGCGGCGGGTTCGCGACGCCGGTGGCCGCCGAGCTGATCCGCGGCGCCGACCTCCTCATCGGCTGGGGCTGCGTCCTGAACATGTGGACCACCCGCCACGGCGCCCTCATCGGGCCGGACACGACGCTCGTCCAGGTCGACCTCGACGACGCCGCGATCGGGCTGCACCGGCCCGTACGCCTGGGCGTCATCGGCGACACGGCCGCCACGGCCCGCGAGGTGATCGCCGCCGTCACCGGTGAGGGGGCCCGGGAGCCGGACGGCGAGCGGGGCTACCGGTCGCCGGAGACGGCCGCGCGCATCGCGGCCGAGGGCCGGTGGCGCGCCGTGCCGTACACCGACGAGAGCGGCGGCGGCCGGATCGACCCCCGCACGCTGACCATCGCCCTGGACGACCTGCTGCCCGCCGAGCGCACCGTGGCCGTCGACTCGGGCAACTTCATGGGCTACCCGTCGATGTTCCTGGACGTGCCCGACGAGCGGGGCTTCTGCTTCACCCAGGCGTTCCAGTCGGTCGGGCTGGGGCTCGCCACCGCCATCGGCGCGGCCGTCGCGCGGCCCGACCGGCTCACGGTCGCCGCCCTGGGCGACGGCGGCGCGCTCATGGGCGCGTCCGAGCTGGAGACCGTCGTGCGGCTCGGGCTGCCCATGGTGGTCGTGGTGTACGACGACGAGGCGTACGGGGCGGAGGTCCACCATTTCGGGCCGCACGGGCACCCGCTCGGGCTGGTGACGTTCCCCCCGGCCGACCTGGCGGCGATCGGCAGGGGGTACGGGTTCGACGCGGTCACCGTGACGGAGCCGGGGGACCTGTCGGGCGTCGCAGAATGGCTGGAGGGGCCTCGTGAGCGGCCCCTGCTCGTCCATGCCCGGGTGACCCGGGATCGGGCGTCGTGGTGGCTGGAGGAGGCGTTCAGAGGCCACTGAGACGTCCTGAGGGACCCGCCGAAGGCTCGCTCGGCTCGGCTTGCCGTCCAGCTCGGCTTCTCGCCCGGCTTCAGGTCAGTTTTCGGAAGCCGCGGGCCTCCTCGGCCGCCTCCAGGACCGCCTCCAGCGGCAGGTCCGCGCTCGCGGCCACCGCCGCGGCGATCGCGCCCTCCACGAACGGCACGTCGGCCAGCACCACCCGGCCCGGCTCCTCCACCAGGCGGGCCGTCAGCACCGAGCTGCCCAGGTCGGCGATCAGCACCAGGCCGTCGCCCTGGTCGGCGGCGCGCATCGCCCGCTCCACGAGATCCACGCTGGTGCCCAGGCCGCCGTCCTCGGTGCCCCCGGCCGCCGTCACGGGGACCGCGTCCCCGGCGATGCCCCGGGCCAGCGCGGCCGTCTCGTCCGCCAGCCCGGCGCTGTGCGCGACCAGCACCACGCCGACCATCAGCCGGCCGCCGTCCGGGAGGCCGCGGCGGCCAGCGCGGCCACGATCAGCGCCGCCGACGCCGCGCCCGGATCCTCGTGCCCCACGCTGCGCTCGCCCAGGTAGCTCGCCCGCCCCCGGCGCGCCGTCATCGGCACCGTCGCCCTCGCCCCCTCCGCCGCCGCCTGCGCCGCCCGCTCAAGCGCCTGCGGTGTCTCCAGCCCGTCCCGTACGGCCTTGGACAGCGCGCGGGACGCGGGGGCCAGCGCGTCGATCATCGTCTTGTCGCCCGCGGCGGCCTTGCCGAGCCGCTCCACCGCCACGACGCCCGTGCCGAACGCCTCGGCCAGCGCGGCCGGCGTCACCGCGGCGCCCGGCGCCCCGATCATCTCCAGCGCCTTGCCCATCTGCCGGAACGCCGAGCCGTACAGGGGGCCGGAGGCGCCGCCCACGCGGCGGATCAGCGTCGCGCCCGCCGTCGTGAGCGCCTGCGCGGGCGAGGCCGGCGGCGTCTCCCGCAGCGCCCGGAGGACCTCGGAGAAGCCGCGGTCGAGGTTCGTGCCGTGGTCGGCGTCGCCGATGGCGGCGTCCAGCTCGGTCAGCCGGTCCCGCTGCCGGGCGATCTCACCGGCCGCCTCCTCCAGCCAGGCCACGAAGAACGCGGTGTCCAGCCCGCCGCCGCTCCCGCCGTCCGATCCCGCGCCCGTCCCGCCGTCCGGTCCCGCGTCCATCAGCGTCCCCAGCGCAGCGCCGGAGTCTCGACCGGCGCGTCCCACAGTCGCGTCAGCTCGTCGTCCAGCCGGCACACCGTCACCGAGAAGCCCTGCATGTCCAGGCTCGTCACGTAGTTGCCGACGAGCGAGCGCGCCACCCGCGCCCCCTTGCCTCGCGCGTACGCCTCCACCTCGGCGAAGACCACGTACAGCTCCAGCAGCGGCGTCCCGCCCATGCCGTTCACCATGACGAGCAGGTCGCCCTCCAGCGGCAGGTCACCGTGGACCGCGTCCATCGCCACCGCCGCCAGCTCCCTGGCCGGGGCGAGCGGCGCCCGGCTGCGGCCCGGCTCGCCGTGGATGCCGATGCCCAGCTCCACCTCGCCCGCCGGCAGGTCGAACGTCGGCTTGCCGGCCGCGGGCGTCGTGCAGGAGGTGAGCGCGATGCCGAACGAGCGGCTGCGCCGCCCCGTCTCCTCCGCCACGCGCGCCACCTCGGCCAGCGGCGCGCCCTCCTCGGCCCGCGCGCCCGCGATCTTCTCGACGAACACCGTCGCCCCCGTGCCGCGCCGTCCCGCCGTGTACAGCGAGTCCTGGACGGCCACGTCGTCCTCGACGAGCACGCTCGCCACCGTGACGTCCTCGCACAGCTCGGCGGCCATCTGGAAGTTCAGCACGTCGCCGGTGTAGTTCTTCACGACGTGCAGCACGCCCGCGCCGCCGTCGACCGCCCGGGTCGCCTCCATGATCTGGTCGGGCACCGGTGAGGTGAACACCTCGCCCGGACAGGCCGCGTCCAGCATGCCGTGCCCGACGAAACCGGCGTGCAGCGGCTCGTGCCCCGAGCCGCCGCCGGAGACCAGCCCGACCTTGCCCCGGAGCGGCGCCTCGGCGCGCAGAACCACACGGTCGCGCACCCGCAGCCCCGGATGCGCCGCGGCCATGCCGGTCAAGGCGTCGTCGACCAGCGACTCCGCGGCGTTGATGAGCTTCTTCATGGTCACAACATGTGCCCGTTTTCAACCCCCGGCAAGCGTCGTAGCGTGGTGAGGCGTGGAGCCTCCCAGCCTCGCCTACGATCCGTACGACCCGGCCGTCAACGCGGACCCGTTCCCGGTCTACGCGCGGTTACGGGCCGAGTCGCCGCTGTACCACAACCCGGAGCGCGGCTTCTGGGCGCTGTCCCGCCACGCCGACGTCTCCGCCGCGCTGGCCGACAGCGTCCGATACTCGAGCGACCACGGTCCCATGCTCGACCGGGGCGCGTGGGGGCCGGGGGCGCGCGCCTACCTGTCGTTCGTCGCCATGGACCCGCCCGACCACACCCGCATGCGGGCGATCGTCGCGCGCGGCTTCACCGCCCGCCGCGTCGCCGGCCTCGAACCCATGATCCGCGATCTCGCCCGCGCGTACGTGGCGCGGGCCGTGGAGAAGGGCTCCTTCGACTTCGCGCAGGAGCTGTCGGCCCGGATCCCGCTCGACGTGATCTCCGAGCTGATGGGGGTGCCGCCGTCCGACCGGGCCGACGTGCGCCGCCGCTCGGCGCCGCTGACCGGCCCGTCCGGGGACGGGGCCCGCGGGCCGGGGGCGATCTCGGAGGAGGCCGTGCGCGGCCTGCTCTCCCTGGGCGAGTACTACGCCTCGATCGTGGCCGAACGCCGGGCCGCGCCGCGCGACGACCTCGTCTCCGTGCTCGTCGCCGACGGCGGGCTGAGCGACGAGGAGATCGTGGCGTTCATGTTCCTGCTCGTGGGCGCCGGCTCCGAGACCACCACCCACCTGCTCAACGCCGCGTGGTACTGGGCCTGGCGCAACCCCGCCCAGCGCGCCGCCGCGTTCGGCGGGGCGGTCGTCCCGTGGATGGAGGAGACGCTGCGCTACGACACCCCCGCGCACGGCACGGCCCGCCGCCTCACCGAGCCCACCGAGCTGCACGGCACGCTCCTGCCGGCCGGGACGAGGATGTGGCTGCTCGTCGGCTCCGCCAACCGCGACGAGCGGGTCTTCCCCGAACCCGGCGCCTACGACCTGACCCGCGACACCTCCAGGGCGATCAGCTTCGGCGCGGGCCGCCACTACTGCCTCGGCGCGCCGCTGGCCCGGCTGGAGGCGCGGGTCACGCTGGAGGAGCTCGTGCGGGCCGTGGATCCCGGCTACGACCTGGACCCCGGCGGCATCGTGCGCACCGCGCACGCCAACGTCCAGGGGATGGTCCGGCTGCCCACCAGGGTGAAACCTAGGCTACCTTCGGCACATGGCTGAGATCGTGTATCCGCCGGTGATCGCCGCCGCGCGGACCCTCTTTCGCGTGCTCGACGTCCGCTTCCACCTCGAGGGGACCGAGCACGTGCCGCGGACCGGGGGAGCGGTGCTGGTGAGCAACCACATCAGCTACCTCGACTTCATCTTCGCGGGGTTCGCCGCGCTGCCCTCCAAGCGGCTGGTGCGCTTCATGGCCAAGCAGGACGTGTTCGAGCACCGGATCTCGGGGCCGCTCATGCGCGGCATGCACCACATCCCGGTCGACCGCGGGGCGGGGGCCGGCTCG
The DNA here is from genome assembly GCF_040654455.1 of Nonomuraea sp. NPDC050691. Taxonomy (NCBI): domain Bacteria; kingdom Bacillati; phylum Actinomycetota; class Actinomycetes; order Streptosporangiales; family Streptosporangiaceae; genus Nonomuraea; species Nonomuraea sp. NPDC050691. The sequence continues at coordinate 414 of NZ_JBFAIA010000148.1, read as the reverse complement.
TACGCGACGGCGCTGCGCAAGCTCAAGGCGGGCGAGGTGGTGGGCGTCTTCGCCGAGGCGACGATCAGCCGGTCGTTCACGGTCAAGGAGATCAAGAACGGGGCCATCCGCATGGCTCAGGCCACCGGTGTGCCGGTCATCCCGGTGGCGCTGTGGGGCAGCCAGCGGCTGTGGACCAAGGGCCGGCCCAAGGCGCTGACGCAGCGGCACGTGCCCGTCACGATCTTGGTGGGGGAGCCGATGCACCCCAAGCGCGGCGAGGACGTCAACGCGCACACGATCGACCTGCACGATCGGCTGACGGGCCTGGTGGACCGGGCGCCGGTGACCGGCACCTGTTCTTCTGGCTGCTCACCAACCGGATGGCCCCGCCGGCCGTGTTCCTGCTGCCGTTCTTCCAGATCTACCAGAGCG
>NZ_JBFAIA010000147.1:0-20817 GCF_040654455.1 Nonomuraea sp. NPDC050691 | reverse complement strand
TGGTGGTCGCCGTGCCCGACCCCAACCCGAAGGCGGCCGGCGGCGCCGCCCGGCTGCGGGAGCACGGCGTCACCGTCGACACCGGCGTCCTCGCCGAGGAGGCGGAGCGGGTCAACGCCGAGTGGCTGACGTACGCGCGGCTGGGCAGGCCGCACGTCACGTGGAAGTTCGCCGCCACCCTCGACGGGCGCTCGGCCGCCGCCGACGGCACCAGCCAGTGGATCACCTCGCCCGAGGCGCGGGCGGACGTCCACCGGCTGCGGGCCCGGGCCGACGCGATCGTGGCGGGCATCGGCACCGTCCTGGCCGACGACCCCCGCCTCACCGCCCGCCCCACACCATCTCAGGCCCAGGAGGGCGCGCGGCCGCCGCTGCGGGTGGTGGTCGACTCCGAGGGCCGCACCCCGCCCACCGCCCGCGTCCTGGACGGCGAGGCCCCCACCCTGCTCGCCGTGGCCCCCGACGCCCCCGCCCCCGTACCAGCCGACCCCCAGGCCGATCCCAAGGCTGACGTCCAGGCCGGCCCTCCGGCCGCCCGCGTCGTCCGCGTCCCCCGTCACCCCGGCGGCGGGCTCGACCTCGGCCTGCTGCTGCGCGAACTGGCCCGGCGCGAGGTCGTCAGCGTGTTCCTCGAAGGCGGCCCCGCCCTGGCCGGCTCCTTCCTCCGGCAGGGCCTCATCGACCGGGTCGTCGCCTACGTCGCCCCCGCCCTGCTCGGCTCCGGCGCCGCCGCCCTCGGCGACGCCGGCGTCACCGGCATCTCCGGCATCCACCGGCTCGTGCTCGACGACGTCACCCTCGTCGGCCCCGACCTCCGACTGACGGCCCGCACCGGGCCCGGCATCCCCCGCAAGGAGCAGTGATGTTCACCGGAATCATCGAAGAGAAGGGCGAGGTCGCCGCCCTGGTTCAGGCGGGCGACTCCGCCCGGCTGTCCGTACGCGGCCCGCTCGTCACCTCCGACGCCTCCCACGGCGACTCCATCGCCGTCAACGGCGTCTGCCTGACGGTGGTGGAGGTCGACGGCGACGTGTTCACCGTGGACGTGATGCGCGAGTCGCTCGACCGCACCTCCCTCGGCGGGCTGGAGGAGGGCGCGGCCGTCAACCTGGAGCGGGCCGTGCGCGCCGACCAGCGCCTCGGCGGCCACATCGTGCAGGGCCACGTCGACGGCACCGCCGTACTCCTGTCGCGCGACCCCGGCGAACGCTGGGACGACCTGCGCTTCTCCCTCCCGCAGGCGCTCGCCCGGTACGTGGCCGGGAAGGGCTCGATCGCGATCGACGGAATCAGCCTGACCGTCACGACGGTTGACGACGACAGTTTCGGCGTGAGCCTCATCCCGACCACGCTGAAGCTGACCACGATGGGCGAGCTCCGGGTCGGCGACCCGGTCAACCTCGAGGTCGACGTGATCGCGAAGTATGTCGAAAGGCTGGTGGGCAGGCAGTGAACTGGGCAGAGGCCGGTTTCAACGTGTTCGGCACCCACGTGCTCTGGACGGACCTGGTCGGCAACATCGCCGCCCTGTCCACCGTGCTGCTGGCGGTGCGCAAATCCCTGTGGACCTGGCCCGTGCAGCTCACCGGCGCGGTGCTGCTGTTCGTCGCCTCGATCAACGCCCACATCACCGGCAACGCCCTGAAGCAGGCGCTGTTCGGGGTGCTGGCGATCTACGGCTGGTGGGCGTGGCGGCGCGGCACCCAGAGCGGCTCCGGCCTGCCGGTGCGGCCCGCGACTCCCTGGGAGCGCGCCTTCGTGGTCGTGGTCATGCTGACCGGCACCGTCGCCGTCGGCGCCCTGTTCTACGTGTTCAAGCTGTCATGGGGCGCGGCCGTGCCGCTGCCCAAGGGCGCGTTCCTCGTGGCCGCCGACGCCTACATCTTCGTCGGCAGCGCGGTCGCCACGTGGGCCCAGGGCAGGGCCCTGGTCGACTTCTGGATCGTGTGGGTGGCCGTGGACCTCGTGGGCGTGCCCCTGGCGTTCAGCTCCGGGCTCGTGGTGTCCGGCGCCGTGTACGGGGTGTTCTTCGTGCTGGTGCTGTGGGGGTTCGTCAAGTGGCTCAGGGAGTACCGGGCGCGCGTGGCGACCGGCGAAAGCCTGGCGGTGGCGTCGTGAGCGGCATCAGGCTCGACCCGGTCGAGCGGGCGATCGCCGACATCCGCGACGGCCGGCCGGTCGTGGTCGTGGACGACGAGAACCGCGAGAACGAGGGCGACCTCATCTTCGCCGCCGGCCGGGCCACGCCCGAGCTGTGCACCTTCATGATCCGCCACACCAGCGGCATGATCTGCGTGGCCATGGACGGCCGCGACCTCGACCGGCTGGGCCTGCCGCTGATGGTGTCGCAGAACAACGAGCGCATGCGCACCGCGTACACGATCACCGTGGACGCCCGCGACGGCGTCACCACCGGCATCTCCGCCGCCGACCGCGCCAGGACCATCCGCACGCTGGCCGACTCCGCGACCGAGCCGAACGAGCTGGTCCGGCCCGGCCACATCTTCCCGCTGCGCTACCAGGAGGGCGGCGTGCTCGCCCGGCGCGGCCACACCGAGGCGGCCGTCGACCTCGCCCGGCTCGCCGGGCTGTCACCGGCCGGGGCGCTGGCCGAGATCGTCAACGACGACGGCACCATGGCCCGGCTGCCCAGACTGCGCGCCTTCGCCGACGAGCACGGCCTGGCCCTCATCACCATCGAGCAGCTCGTCGACCACCGGCGCCGCGCCGAGAGCATGGTCACCCGGGTCGCCGCGACCAACGTGCCCACCGCGTACGGGATGTGGCGGGCCTACGGCTACGCCAGCGCCCTCGACGGCGGCGAGCACGTCGCCCTCGTCTACGGCGACCTGTCCGGCGGCGACGACGTCCTCGTCCGTGCCCACTCCGAGTGCCTGACCGGCGACGTGTTCGGCTCGCTGCGCTGCGACTGCGGCCCGCAGCTCGACCACGCGATGGCCGCGATCGCCGAGGAGGGCCGCGGCGTGGTCGTCTACCTGCGCGGCCACGAGGGCCGGGGCATCGGCCTGCTGGCCAAGCTCAAGGCGTACAGCCTCCAGGACAACGGCAGCGACACCGTGGACGCCAACCTTGAGCTGGGGCTGCCGGTGGACGCCCGCGAGTTCTCGAACGCCGGGCAGATCCTCGCCGACCTCGGCGTCAAGTCGATCCGGCTGCTCACCAACAACCCGGCCAAGCTGGCGGGCATGGACGGCTACGGCATCGAGGTGCTCGGCCGCGAGCCCATGCCCGTGGCGATGAACCCCTACAACGAGCGGTACCTCAGGGCCAAGCGCGAGCGCCTCGGCCACGACATCTCGGAGGCCTCATGAGCGGCGAGGGACGTCCCGCGGGCGCGGCGGCGCCGGACGCGTCCGGACTGACGGTCGGCGTGGTGGCCGCGAGCTGGCACGCCAAGATCACCGACCAGCTCGTGGCGCGGGCCGTGCGGGCGTGCGACGACAGCGGCGCGACCGCCACCGTCGTGCGGGTGCCGGGGTCGCTGGAGATCCCGGTCGTGGCGCAGGCGCTGGCCCGCCGCTGCGACGTCGTCGTGGCGCTCGGCGCGGTCATCCGCGGCGAGACCGCCCATTTCGACTATGTCTGTGACTCGGTGACGGCCGGGCTGACCCGCGTCTCGCTCGACGAGAGCACTCCGGTCGGCAACGGCGTGCTCACCTGTGAGACGCTCGACCAGGCCCTCGACCGGGCCGGACTTCCCGCCAGCAAGGAGGACAAGGGATACGAGTCGGTGGTCGCGGCGCTGGAGACGGCACTCCTCCTGCGGGACCTCGCCTGAGCTGCGGTAGGTTCGACGCGTGCCCGAGCCCGTGCCTGTCCCGAGCCTGCCCGTCACCTGGCGCCCGCGCCGGGGAAGGATCGTCCCGTACGTCTTCGCCGTGATCGTCGTCGCGGGGGCCGTGGTGATGGCGCTGTTCATCGCCGAGCCGTTCATGCTCGCCGACCGGATCGCGTTCGTGGCGTTCGGGCTGGCCGTGGCGTGGGTGCTGCACCTGCTCGGACGGGTGCGCGTCGAGGCCGACGAGGACGGCCTGACGATCGTCAACGTCCTGCGCACCCACCGCTACACCTGGCCCGAGGTCATCGACATCACGCTGCTCGTCGGCGAGCCCTGGCCGCGGCTCGACTTCTCCGACGGCCGCACGATCGGCGCGATGGGCATCCAGGGCTCGGAGAAGGCCCGCGCCCGCCGCGCCACGGCCGAGCTCGCCGCGCTCATCCGCGAACGCGGCGAGGCCGGCGAGGGCTGAGCGCTCCCCACCGCGCCGCCCGGCCTCACCGTTCGTCGACGACCTGGCCGTTCAGAGCGGTGCCGTCCTTGGTGAGGGCCATGGTCAGCGGCGCCTCCGGGAAGGTGGGCAGGGCGGCGAGCGCGGCGCCCATCTGCCCGGCGGACTCCCAGTGCCAGGTGTCGGTGTAGGTGCCGTCCTCGAGCTGGACCAGCACGGCGTGGGTGAGCCCGGGGTGCCCCTTCCGGACGGTCGCGATCAGCGAGCTCCGGCGGGCCAGGAACTCCTCCAGGTCGGTCTCGGGGACGGAGTAGCGGTGCGAGCGGACGACGGACATGTCGGCGTCTCCTTCTGTTTCTGCGCGTGTTGGACGTGGAAGCCGGGACCTACCAGGTGCCGGCGATCTGCCGGATCGGGGCGTTCAGGCGGTTGAAGAGGTTGGTGACGGCGGTCATCAGCAGGATCGAGGCGAGCTGCTGCTCGTCGAAGTGGTCGGCGGCGTCGTTCCAGACCTCGTCGGGGACGGCGTCGGTGTGGTCGGCCAGCCGGGTCGAGGCCTCGGCCAGTGCCAGCGCGGCCCGCTCGGCGTCGGTGTAGTACGGGGTCTCGCGCCAGGCGGTGACCATGCCGATGCGCTCGTCGCTCTCGCCGAGCTTGCGCAGGTTCTTCAGACCGGCGTCCACGCAGAAGCTGCAGCCGTTGATCTGGCTGACCCGCAGGTGGATCATCTCCATGAGCTCCTGGGGGAGACCCTGCGACTGGGCGGCCTTCATCAGCTCCATGATCGGCTTCATCGCGGCGGGGATGACCGTGGCGGGGTTCTTCATCCGGGCTTCCATCGCGTTCTCCTCGGTCTCGTCTGTCGCGGTTGGTGTGGATCCAGAGTGGCTGCCCGGGTTGATACATTCGCGATGCGCTCACGATGCGACGGTGATGGGGGACGATGCTGCGCTTCACTCTTCTCGGCCCCGTCCAGACGGTCGTCGACGGCGCGCCGCTGACAGGCGTCGCCCCGCGTCACCGGGCTGTGCTGGCCTATCTCCTGCTCAACGCCGGCCGGGTGATCAGCATCGAGCGGCTGATCGAGGCGATGTGGGGGTACGACCGGCCCGACACCGCCCGATCGCAGATCCACGCCTCGATCACCGCGATCCGCAAGGTGCTGCGTGGCGCGGGAGCCGAACGGCTCCTCGAGACGCGTGCCGGCGGCTACGTCGCCCGGCCGGAGCCCGGTCAGGTCGACGCGCAGGCGTTCACCGAGCTGGTGGCCGCCGGTGAGCTGCGCGCGGCGCTGGACCTGTGGAGCGGCGAGGCGCTGGAGGACGTGCACGCGCATTACGTCACCGGCGTCCGGGAGCTCTGGAACGACCGGCGGCTGTCGGCGTACGAGCGCCTGGTGGAGGGCGAGCTGGCCGCCGGGCGGCACGGCGATCTGCTCGACGAGCTCGCCGCCCACGTGGCCGCCCACCCGCTCCGCGAGAAGCTCAACGGCCACCTCGTCCTGGCCCTGCACCGGGCGGGACGGCAGGCCGACGCCCTGGCCGCGGCGCGTTCCTACCGGACGGCTCTGGCGGACGAGCAGGGGCTGGACCCCGGGCACGCCTTCACCGAGCTGGAGCGGGCGGTCCTGGCGGACGACCCGGCGTTGCGCCCGGCCGGCGCGGCGCCGGTCGCTTCCGGCCCGCCGCGTCGCTCCACCTTCCTGCCCTACGACATCCCCGACTTCTCCGGACGGACCGCCGAGCTGGAGCGGCTCGTGGACGAGCGGTCGGCGGTCGTCACGATCGACGGCATGGCCGGGATCGGCAAGACCACGCTCGCCGTCCACGTGGCCCACCGGCTGGCCGCCCGCTATCCGGACGGCCGGCTCTTCATCGACCTGCAGGCCCACACCGCGGGCCGGGAGCCGGTCGACGCCGCCGCCGCGCTGGAGACCCTCCTCCGCCAGCTCGGGGTGCCCGCCGACCGCATCCCGGTCACCCTGGCCGAGCGCGGCGCCCTCTGGCGCGCCGAGCTGGCCGATCGCCGCGTGCTCGCCGTCCTGGACAACGCCCTCGACGCCGAGCACGTACGCCCCTTGCTGCCGGGGCACTCCGACACCCTCGTCCTGATCACCAGCAGGCGGCGGCTCGTCGACCTGGACGGCGCCCACGCGCTGTCGGTCGACGTGCTGGGCGAGGAGGACGCCGCCGAGCTGTTCGAGCGGATCGTGGGCGAGCGCGCTCACCAGGAGCCGGACGCCGTACGCGAGGTGCTGCGGCTGTGCGGGCACCTCCCGCTCGCCATCCGGATCTCGGCCGCCCGCCTCCAGCACCGCCCGCGCTGGAGCGTGTCCTACCTGGCGGGCCGGCTGCGCGACCATCGCCGGCTCCTGGACGGGGTGTCGGCGGCCTTCACCTTGTCCTACGAGCAGCTCGACGAGGCCGAGCGGCGCATGTTCCGCCTGCTCGGGCTGGCGCCCGGCCGGGACATCGACCCGTACGGCGCGGCGGCGCTGGCGGGGATCCCGGAGGAGGAGGCGGAGGAGCTCCTCGAAGGACTCCTCGACGCCCACATGCTGCTGCAGCTCGAACCCGGCCGGTACACCTTCCACGACCTGCTCCGCGAGCACGCCCGCTCGATCGCCGAGGACGACGGCGCCGTCCTGCGGCTGCTCACGTACTACCTGCACCGCTCCCGCGCGGCGATCGACCGGCTCTTCCCGCACAGTGTCGCCCAGCGGGAGGGCATCCCCCAGCCGGCCGCCCCGGTCGCGCCCCTCCGCGACGCCGCGGAGGCGATCGCCTGGCTCGACGCCGAGCGCTCCAACATCATCGCGACCGCCGTCCACGGACCCGAGATCTGCCTGGGCATGCTCGCTCTGGCGATGCGCCCCTACCTCGACCGGCAGGCGCACCACGACGACGCGCTCACGCTCCACACCCTGGCGCTGCGGCGCGGCCGCAAGCTCGGCCACCGCGACGTCGAGGAGCGGGCGCTCACCGACCTGGCGTGGACCTACTGGCGGCTCGGCGAGTACGAGCGGGCGGAGGAGCACGCTCACCAGGCCCTCGACGCCTGCGAGGCGGCCGACGATCGGGTCCGGGCCCTGCTCACGCTGGGCAACGTGGCCCTGCGCCGGCGACAGGACGCGCAGGCGGAGCACTACCTCGCGCAGGCGCTCGACCTCACCCGGATGGGCGCCGACACCTGGGGCGAGGCCCACGTGCTCGGCATCCTCGCCCTCGCCCTCGACCGGGCCGGCCGTCCCGAGGAGGCCCGGCGCCATCTCGACCTGGCGCTGGCGCTGCACCGCAAGGTCGGCAACCCGGCCGGAGAGGCGCTGATCCTCAACCACCTCGGCGTCGTCCTCCGGCACCAGGGCGAGCTCGCCCAGGCGCGCGCCCGGCACGAGCAGGCCGCGGCACTCTGCCGCAGGCTCGGCACCACCGGCGACGAGGCGGCCGCGCTCAACGGGCTGGCCGAGGCGGCGGGCGACCCGGCGCGGGCGGCCGAGGAGCACACGGCGGCCCTCGCGCTCGCCGGCCTGACCCGCGACCGGCCGGAGCAGGCGCGCGCCCACGACGGGCTGGCGCGTGCCCACCTCGCACTCGGGCGCCCGGAACGGGCGCGCGAGCATGGCCGGATGGCTCTCGGCCTCTACGAGGAGCTCGGTGTCCCGGAGGCCGAGGAGATCCGCGCCTTCCTCCAGGACTCTCTTTACGTGATCGATACCTCGCCCTGAGTAGTCGGAGTCCGTGACCAATATCGCCACGGCACCTGGGCGCGTAGCCTGAAAGCGTGCTGGGGCGGACGGGTGAGACGAAGGGCACGATCGGCGTCACGGCGGGCATCGAGTCGCCGGGCAGGCTCGTCGAACTGCTCGACCGGCAGGCGTACCTCGCCGACGAAGGGCTGGCCACGGCCGCGTTCCTGGCGTTGCGGATGGGCCGGCCGCTGTTCCTCGAAGGCGAGGCCGGCGTCGGCAAGACCGAGCTGGCCAAGGCGCTCGCCGCGCTGCTGGAGGCGCCGCTGATCCGGCTGCAGTGCTACGAGGGGCTCGACGCCGCCCAGGCCCTGTACGACTGGGACTTCGCCCGCCAGCTCCTCCACCTCAAGGCCGCCGAGGCCGCCGGCGTCACCGACGTGGGCCGCCTGGAGGGCGAGATCTACGACCGGCGCTTCCTCATCGCCCGGCCGCTGCTCAAGGCCCTGGAGACCTGGCCGAGCGTCCTGCTGGTGGACGAGATCGACCGGGCCGACGACGAGTTCGAGGCGTTCCTGCTGGAGGTGCTGTCCGACTACACGATCTCCATCCCCGAGCTCGGCACCGTGCGCGCGACGACGCCGCCGGTCGTCGTGGTCACCTCCAACCGCACCCGCGAGGTCCACGACGCGCTCAAGCGCCGCTGCCTCTACCACTGGCTGGAGCACCCGGGCTTCGACCGGGAGGTGGCGATCCTGCTGCGCCGGCTGCCGGACTGCACCGAGACGCTGGCCGCGCAGGTCGCGCGGGCCGCCGCCCGGCTGCGGGGCGCCGACCTGGTCAAGCCGCCGGGCGTGGCCGAGACGCTCGACTGGACCGAGGCGCTGCTGACCCTCGGCGCCAAGGAGCTCGACCCCGACCGGGCCGCCGCCACACTGGGGGCGGCGCTGAAGTACCGCGAGGACCTGGAGAGCGTCCTGTCGCGCGGGCTGCTGCGTCATGAGTGAGGCCGCCGGCGGGCTGGCCGCCACCATGACCGGGTTCGCGCGGACCCTGCGGGCCGCCGGGGTCGGCGCCGACCACCAGCGGACCCAGGCCCTGCTGAGCGCCCTGCGCCACCTCGACGTGACCCGGCCGGGAGACGTCTACTGGGCCGGCCGCCTCACCCTCTGCGCCGGCCCCGACGACCTGCCCCGCTACGACCGTTGCTTCCAGGCGTACTTCGGCGGGCGCACCGCCTCCCGCCACGCGGCCGGAGCGGTGACCGTCACCCGGCACACCCTGGCCCTCGGCGACGAGGCCGACGACAGGGCCCGCAGCGCGGAGGGCGAGGACGAGAGCGCCCCGGGCCGCGCCAGCCGCACGGAGCTGCTGCGCCACCGCGACGTGGCCGCGCTCACCGCGGCCGAACGGGCCGAGGTGCACCGCATGCTGGCGATGCTGCGCGCCGGGCGCGCGGCCCGCCGCTCCCGGCGCTTCGAGCCCGCCGCGCGGGGCCGGCTCGACCAGCGGCGCACCATCCGCGAGGCGCTGCGCAAGGGAGACGTGGCCCGCCTGCTGCGCAGGAGCCACACCGTACGGCCGCGCGGCGTCGTGCTGTTCGTGGACGTCAGCGGGTCGATGGCCCCGTACGCCGAGACGCTGCTGCGCTTCGCCCACGCCCTGGTCAGGAGCGAGCCGCGGGCCACCCGCGTCTACTCGGTCGGCACCCGGCTCACCCCCATCACGGCCGAGCTGCGCCACCGCGACCCCGGCACGGCCCTGGACGCGGCGTCCCGGGCCATCCCTGACTGGAGCGGCGGCACCCGGCTCGGCGAGGAGCTGAAGGAGTTCCTCACCCGGGGCCATGCCCGCGGCGACATCGTGGTGATCGCCTCGGACGGCTGGGAGCGCGGCGACCCGAGCCTGCTGGGCGCGCAGGTGGCCCGGCTGGCCCGCCAGGCGTACCGGGTGATCTGGGTCAACCCGCACAAGGGGTACGACGACTACGAGCCGCTGACCGGGGGCATGCGCGCCGCCTTGCCGTACCTCGACGACCTGGTGGCCGGGCACAGCCTGGCCGCCTACGAGGCCCTCAGCGAAAGGCTCGCCCATGCGTGACGTGCTGCCCGAGATCATGCGGTGGTGGAGGTCGGGGCTCAGGTTCGGGCTGGCGACCGTGGTCAGCACGTTCGCCAGCGCGCCGCGGCCACCCGGCGCCGCCATGGCGGTGCGCGGTGACGAGGTGGTCGGCAGCGTGTCGGGCGGATGCGTCGAGGGCGCGGTGTTCGACCTGGCCGCCGAGATCGACGAGCCCGTGCTCCAGCGGTACGGCGTGACGGACGACGACGCGTTCGCCGTGGGCCTGACCTGCGGCGGCATCATCGACATCCTGGTCGAGCCGGTGTCCATCGAGACGTACCCCGAGCTCGGCGACATCGCCCGGTCGGTGGCGGCGCACGAGCCGGTCGCCGTGGCCACCGTCGTGTCCGGGCCCGGCCGGACGGGCGCCCGCCGGGTCGTCTGGCCGGACCGCTCATCCGGCACGCTCGGGCTCGACCGGCTCGACGAGGCCGTGGACGACGACGCGCGCGGCATGCTGGCCCAGGGCGTCACCGGGGTCAGGAGGTACGGAGCGCAGGGGGAGCGGCGGCTGGACGACCTGGCCGTGTTCGTCCACGCGTTCGCGCCGCCGCCCCGCCTCCTGGTGTTCGGCGCGATCGACTTCGCCGCCGCGGTGGCCCGGCTCGGCAAGTTCCTCGGCTACCACGTGACCGTTTGCGACGCCCGGCCGGTCTTCGCCACCCCCAAGCGCTTCCCGGAGGCCGACGCGGTGGTGGTCAAGTGGCCGCACGACTACCTCGCCTCGACCACCGTGGACGAGCGCACCGTCATCTGCGTGCTCACCCACGACCCGAAGTTCGACGTACCGCTGCTGGAGGTGGCGCTGCGCACCCCCGCCGGGTACATCGGCGCGATGGGCTCGCGCCGCACCCACGAGGACCGGCTGGACCGGCTGCGGGAGGCGGGGCTGGCGGAGGAGGAGCTGGCCAGGCTGCGCTCGCCCATCGGCCTCGACCTGGGCGCCCGCACCCCGGAGGAGACGGCGGTGTCGATCGCGGCCGAGCTGATCCAGCTCCGGTGGGGCGGCTCCGGACGGCCGCTCAGCGACACCTCGGGCCGCATCCACCACGAGGCGTCATGAGCGTGCGGCGCTCGCGCGTGGCCGGGCTGCTGCTCGCGGCCGGCGAGGGCTCCCGGCTCGGCACACCGAAGGCGCTCGTCGAGCACGAGGGGGAGCGGCTGGTCGACCGGGGGGTGCGGCTGCTGGAGGAGGGCGGTTGCCATCCCGTGGTCGTGGTGGTGGGCGCGGCGACCGTCCAGGTGCGCGGCGCGGTCGTGGTGCGCAACCCCGGCTGGCGCTCCGGCATGGGCTCGTCACTGCGGGTCGGGCTCGCGGCGCTGCCCGAGGAGGCCGAGACGGTCGTGGTGGCGCTGGTGGACCAGCCGTTCGTCCGCCCGGAGGCGGTGCGGGCCCTGGTCGGGAGCGGCGCGCGGCTGGCCGTCGCCACGTACGGCGGGCGGCGGCGCAACCCGGTGCTGCTGTCGCGGGGCGACTTCGCCGAGGTGGCCCGGCTGGCGGCGGGCGACGTCGGGGCCCGGCCCTTCATCAAGGCGCACCCGGAGCTGGTCACCGAGGTGCCGTGCGACGGCCTCGGCGACCCCGCCGACATCGACACCCCCGCCGACCTCGGCCGGTTGAGCCAGGAAGGCTGAGACGGCCCGCAAGGTCAGAGGCGGAAGGACGCGGTCGCCGCGCGGTGGTCGCTGCCCGTCGCCGGGGCCACCCCGGCCTCCGTCGCGGTCATCCCCTTGTACAGGATGTGGTCCGGCCGGGTGATCGGGAACGACGACGGCCAGGTGAAGCCGAACCCCTGTCCCGCCTCCTGCTGGGCGTCCAGCAGCGGCGGCGTCAGCCCCCGCATGCCGCGGTCGGTGGTGGCGGTGTTGAGGTCGCCGAGCAGCAGGATCCTCTTGCTCGCGTCGGCGTCGATCAGCCGGCGCGCCGCGGCCAGCGACTCGTCGCGCGAGGCGGTCTGCCCGGGCCGGGCCGAGGCCAGGTGCATGACGTACACGGTCACGTCACCCTCGGGCGTGCCGACCACCGCGCGCAGCGCCCGCACCCAGCCCATGCCGACGTCGAGCGGCTTGGACTGGCGGATCGGGTAGCGGCTCCACAACCCGACCGTGCTGACCGTGTAGCGGTGGGGGAACAGGGTGTTCAGCCGCTTGGCGGCGGGCCCGCCGGGGGTCAGCTCCTGCGCCGCCAGCAGGTCGAGGCCCTCGGCGATGGAGCGTACGGCGGTGCCGGAGGAGGAGTTGGTCACGCCGACGTTCACGGTGCCGACCGACAGGTCGGAGCGCCCGCCGGGCGAGGACCGTAAAAGGGCCGGGCCGAACATCGCCGCCCACACCACGCCCGGCACCAGCGCCGCCACCACCGCCGGGCGCGAGCGGGCCAGCGCCGCCGCGCCGAGCAGGACGGGGACGACCCAGCCGAGCCAGGGGAGGACACTCTCCAGAACGGGCGTGAAACCGCCCATCGCGGGGATCAGCCGATGCCCCGCCAGCACCACGGCCACCACGGCCGCCAACGCCACGACGATCCGCCCGACGATCCTCTTCAGCATCGGCCCCTCTCCGAGATCGACACCAGGCTAGCCGCTCGCCGCGCCGCGCGCGGACACGCTAATCTGTTGCCCACGCAACGGAATATCATTCGGTCTCGGGAGCCCGGCAATGCGCATCGGTATGGCACTCAACTACTCGGGCGGCTTCAAGGAGACGGTCGCCGAGCTCGGCGACTACGAGAAGGCCGGGCTCGACATCGTCTTCGTGGCCGAGGCCTACAGCTTCGACGCGGTCAGCCAGATGGGCTACATCGCCGCGCGGACCGAGCGGCTGGAGATCGCCTCCGGCATTCTGCCGATCTACTCGCGTACCCCCACCCTGCTCGCCATGACCGCCGCCGGCATGGACTACGTCTCCGGCGGACGCTTCACCCTCGGCATCGGCGCCTCCGGCCCGCAGGTCATCGAGGGCTTCCACGGCGTGCCGTACACCGCGCCGCTCGGCCGTACCCGGGAGGTCATCGAGATCTGCCGCCAGGTGTGGCGGCGTGAGCGCGTCGAGTACGAGGGCCGCCACTACACGCTGCCCCTCCCGGCGGACCAGGGCACCGGGCTCGGCAAGCCGCTCAAGCTCATCAACCACCCGGTACGCCCGCGCATCCCGGTCGTCGTGGCCGCCATCGGCCCCAAGAACGTCGAACTGGCCGCCGAGCTCGCCGAGGGGTGGGAGCCGATCTTCTACATGCCGGAGAAGGCGGGCTCGGTGTGGGGCGAGGCGCTGGCGGCGGGCAAGGCCAAGCGCGATCCCGAGCTGGGCGAGCTCGACGTCATCGCGCAGGCGTCGCTGGCCATCGGCGACGACGTGGCCGGGCTGCTGGAGTTCGGGCGGCCCATCGCGGCCCTCTACATCGGCGGCATGGGCGCCAAGGGCAAGAACTTCTACAACGACCTGGCCCGCCGCTACGGCTACGAGAAGGAGGCCGAGCGGATCCAGGAGCTGTACCTGGAGGGCAAGAAGGACGAGGCGGCCGCGCTGGTGCCCGACGAGCTGCTGCGCAGCATCTCGCTGATCGGTGACGAGGGTTTCGTGCGCGACCGGGTCCAGGCGATGCGGGAGTCGGGGGTGACGACGCTGAACGTCGCGCCGCTCGGCCGCACGCACGAGGAGCGGGTCCGGCTCATCGAGCGCATCAAGGACATCGCCGGCTGAGTCATGTGGCCCGCCCGGCCCGGTGTGACGACGATCACGGCGGGCCGGGGAATGCGGCCGTGGAGGTGGCGTGTTGAACACGCTCGTGAGGTTTTCCGTGGTGATCGTGCGGCTCGTCGAACGCCTGCACATCGACCTGTGCCGGGTCCTGGGGGCCCTCTGTCGCTGATCGCGCTCTGACGCGCTCGATCGCCGATCCCCCTTTGTGCGCTCTGCGCCACTTTGTGCCACGCCACCCCCGGGCACCACCTCCCTGACCGCTTGAGGCGCGCTCCGCCGTGCCCGCCCGTACTTCCGGAGTCTTCCGTCGTGAAGAGATTCAGCTTCTCCCTGCAACTGTTGCTGGGCCTCGTGCTCGGTGTCGCCCTCGGCTTCGTCGCCAAGATCTGGGACGTCGCCTGGCTCGCCGAGACCCTGACCAAGGTCGGCCAGATCTTCGTCCAGCTCCTCAAGCTCGCCGTGCCGCCGCTGGTGTTCACCGCCGTGCTGGTCAGCGTGGCCAACCTGCGCAACGTCAACGGCGCCGCCCGGCTGGCCACCAAGACCCTGCTGTGGTTCCTCGCCACCGCCGCGGTGGCCGTCGGCCTGGCCATCGCGCTCGGCCTGGTGATCAACCCCGGCCAGGGCGTCACCCTCGACACCGGTGCCGCCAAGGCCCCCGAGGACGCCGGCACCTGGCTCGACTTCGTCACCGGCATCCTGCCCACGAACGTCTTCACCGCCTTCACCGAGATGAACGTCCTCCAGATCGTCTTCCTGGGGGCCGTCCTCGGCGCCGCCGCCCTCGCGGTCGGCGAGAAGGCCGAGCCGTTCCTCGCGCTCAGCCGCTCCGTCCTGGAGCTGGTGCAGAAGGCGCTGTGGTGGGTGATCCGGCTGGCCCCCATCGGCACCGCCGGCCTCATCGGCAAGGCCGTGTCCACCTACGGCTGGGAGCTGCTCGCGCCGCTCGCCAAGTTCAGCGTCGCCGTGTACGCCGGCTGCTTCGTCGTGCTGCTGGCCGTCTACCCGGTGCTGCTGTCGGTCTGGGGCAAGGTCAACCCGCTGACCTTCTACCGCAACGCCTGGCCCGCCATCGAGCTGGCCTTCGTCTCCCGCTCCTCGGTCGGCACGCTGCCGCTGACCCAGCGCGTCACCATCGAGCGCAACGGGGTGGACGCCGACTACGCCTCCTTCGCGGTGCCGTTCGGCGCCACCACCAAGATGGACGGCTGCGCCTCGGTCTACCCCGCCCTGGCCGCCATCTTCGTGGCCCAGGTCTTCAACGTCCCGCTGGGCGTGGGCGAGTACCTGCTGATCGCGTTCGTCTCGGTCGTCGGCTCGGCCGCCACGGCCGGCCTCACGGGCGCGACGGTGATGCTCACGCTGACGCTGAGCACGCTCGGCCTGCCGCTGGAGGGCGTCGGCCTGCTCCTGGCCATCGACCCGATCCTCGACATGATCCGCACCGCGACCAACGTCACGGGGCAGATGGTCGTGCCGGTGCTGGTGGCCCGCTCCGAGGGCCGCCTGGACGAGGCGGTCTTCAACGCGGCGCCGCAGGAGCTGGACGCCCGGCCGTCGGGGCGCCCGGCCGACACCCCGGAGCTGGCCGCGGCCTGACGCTGCGCGCCGTGTGACCTGACGTTCAGTGCCGTGCGGAGGGCGGGAAGCCATGTGCTTCCCGCCCTTCGCGCTGTCTGGAGGGGCGCGAGCCGGGCCGCTTGCAGCGTGACCTGGCGGTGTACGTACGGCTGCGGGACACCTGCTGGGCACACGGCGTGCCGTGGTGCCGGGGTGGCCGCGTCTACGACCGGTCCAGCGCGAGGACGGACTGCTGACCCGTCTCGATGCGACGAGCCGCGCCCACCGCGGCGAGCCCATGCACCGCAGCTCGGAGACCGGCGAGGTGACCTACTGTCCAGCGATCTGGCCGCCCATCGTCAAAGATCCCAAGGCCGGGGCGGCATGGCACCGCGCCCCGGCCGTACTCACCGACCCACGCCGGCCGGGGGGGGCGGAAGGCGAAGCATCGCCCGCGGGGTCTGATGATGATGGTGATGTGTTCCCGACTGCCCCGGGATTCTGGCTGCTGGTGTTTCTCGCCTACGACGCCGGCGAGGGATGAACGCCGCAACGCGGCGATTCCCGCCCTCCGGCTGACGCCGTACGTCCGTGACGCGCCGGACAGTCACGCCCTGCGCCAGCGGGCTCGGTCGCCGCCGCGGGAGGTGCACTGCATGAGTGTCCCGGCGTTCGTACGGCCCATGGCGCCCTGGGGGGCGCACATCGCGCCCGGGTGGACGCCTGACCGGACGGAGGGCTGGGCCGGCCGCCGCGTCGGTGTCGGCCGCCATGTCCGGGTGGGCCTTGGCCTGGGGCGCGCCTTCGTGGGCGTGGGCCGGGGAATGCGGATCTTCCCCGGAGTCTTCACGCGGGGGGTGGGCGTCGGCGTCGCGGTCGCCGTGGGGTTCGCCACCGGGCTCGTCACGGCGGGTGCCGGCGTCTCGGCGGCGGGGCCAGGTGTCGTCGTGGCCGGCGCGGGCGTGGAGGCCGCCGGTGAGGCAGGGGCGGAACCGGTGGCCGCCGAGCAGCCGGCGGCGAAGGCCGCCGCGAGCACCACGGCGAGAACGTGAGTACGCATCGTTCGGATCGGACCCTTCGTCGGGGGTGGGTGAGCCGAAGGTTGGACGACGCGATGTCACGGATGGTTGTCGAGGCACCACATTCTGTTGTGGCTCCAGGTGTCGCCGGGATCCGGGCTCGGTGGTACGGCCGGGCCGTACCACCGAGTCGGGGATCACACGTCGGTGACGTAGATCTGCAGGTCCCACTTCGGCGAGACCGGTACGCACCGGTAGCGGACTTCGAGGGCTTGTCCCGCGTTGATGCAGTTGCGCTGGGTCGAGAACCAGCCGAAGTGGTGCCAGCCTTCCGCGTGCGCGGGCGTGGCGGCAAGGCCGAAGGAAAGAGCGGCCCCGGCGGCCGCCGTGGCGATCAGAGTACGCATTCTCATTTCTGCTGAGCTCCTTCTGGAGTTAGTAGTAGAGGTAGAAGTCGTAGCGGGAACCCGAAGGCTTGCAGGCGAAATCCAGGGCGGTCCCGGTGGAAATGGCTTTCACGCCGGCCCGGACGCAGTCGCCGTGGAACGCGTAGCTGCCCATCAGGTGCCAGGACTCGGCGAGCTGGGCCGAAGCGGCCGCCGCGGGGGCGGCCATGGAGCCGAGGACCAGCCCGCCGGCCACCAGAGCAGCCGCGGCCAGACGACGAGGGCTCATCTTCTTCTTTCCTTTCGTCAAGAAGTCCGTGATGACACCCTCAGAATGTTTCCGCGTTCTTGGAGACCACTTGTGGATCACTGGGAACGCGGCGCGAAAAAGCTCAGGGGGCGGCGGCGCGCAGGAACGCCTCGGCGAATGTCCGTGCGGCCTCGTCGACCGGGGGAAGGGCGTCGCCCAGCGCGTCCAGCAGCACGGGGCGGAACAGCATGTGCGCCGCCATCGGGCCGAACAGCAGCTGGATGAGGAGCGGCACGGGGAGCGGCCGGAGCCGACCGGCCTGGATCTGCGCGGTGAACAGGGTGCTGAGGCTGCCGAACATCCTGGGCAGGCCGGCCTTCAGCATCCGGGCGGCCGTGCCGTCGGGACGGCTGAAGAGGTCGCCCAGGATGGCCGGCAGCACCCGCGGCTCCCGGGTGAACGCCTCGGCCAGCGCGCGGTAGACGGCCTGCACGGTGTCCTCGATCCGTTCCGGCGGGTCGGCGGCCAGCGCCTCCAGGTCCACGATGGGGGCGTACTGGTCGAAGACGCCCGCGAGCAGCCCGTCGCGACCGCCGAAGACGGCGTGCAGGCTGGTCGGCGAGCAGTGCGCGGCCGCCGCGACGGCGTCGAGGGTGACCGCGCCGAGCCCGTCCCGCGCCACCAGGGTGGCGGCCGCCGCGATGGCCCGCTCCCGGACCGGTGGGCGCCCGCCCGGGTCGATCCCGGCCTCCCGTACGGCCTCGTCCAGCCGGGCCCGCGATCCGCCGAGTCGTCTCAGCAGGGTGCTGCGCGAGATGCCGGCGGCCGCCGCGATCGCGCTCAACGGCACCTCGGCCACGTCCTTGCCGTGCTGCTCGGCGGCCGCCAGCGCGGCATCGACCAGCGTCCTGTCCATGACCGGAGATGGTACCGCTTCCTATCTGACCCTCATCTGTGTATCGTCTTCAGTAGAAGCTCATCAACCGATGAATTAAGTGCGACCCGCAGGAGAAGGGACTGTCATGACCGTCGAAGAGACCGGCGTCCTGGTGTGCGGCGGCGGCCCGGCCGGGATGATGCTGGGCCTGCTGCTGGCCCGGGCGGGCATCGAGGTCACCGTGCTGGAGAAGCACGGCGACTTCCTGCGCGACTTCCGGGGCGACACCGTCCACCCCGCCACCATCCGGCTCATGGACGAGCTCGGCCTGGGCGCGGCGTTCCGGGCCCTGCCGCAGAGCCGCCTGGGCAACCTCTCGCTCCCCGCCCCCGACGGGACCCTGGTGACCCTGGGCGACTTCGGGACGCTGCCCGCGCCCTACGACCACGTCGCGATGGTGCCCCAGTGGGACCTGCTCGACCTGCTCGCCAAGGCCGCCGGCGAGGAGCCCGGCTTCTCGCTGCGCATGGAGACCGAGGCGACCGCGCTGGTCAGGGACGGAAACAGGGTCGCCGGCGTCCGGTACCGCACCTCCGGCGGCCGCGAGGGGGAGATCCGCGCCGAGCTGACGGTGGGCTGCGACGGCAGGCACTCCCTGCTGCGCCGGGAGGCGAAGCTGACGCCCCGGGAGTTCCCGGTGCCGTTCGACGTCTGGTGGTTCCGCCTGCCCCGGCCGCCCGCCGAACGGGGCGCCCCGGCCGGTCTGACGCCGGTCGCGCTGGGTTCCGAGCTGCTGCTCTGCCTGCCCCGCCCGGACTACTACCAGGTGGCCTACCTCACCACCAAGGGCTCCGACGCGCGGCTGCGCCGAGAGGGGATCGAGCGGTTCCGCGCACGTGTCGCCCGGCTCCGCCCCGACTTCGCCGACCGGGTGGACCAGCTGGCGAGCATGGACGACGTCCACGTGCTCGACGTCAAGCTGAACCGGCTCAGGCGCTGGTACCGCGACGGGCTGCTGCTCATCGGCGACGCCGCGCACGCCATGTCGCCCGCCGGCGGCGTGGGCATCAACCTCGCCATCCAGGACGCGGTGGCCGCCGCAACCCTGCTGGCCGGGCCCCTGCGGCGGCACTCCGTCACCGTCGCCGACCTGGCGGCCGTGCAGCGGCGCAGGCAGCCGCCCACCGTGATCATCCAGGGCGCCCAGCGGCTGCTCCAGCGTGTCATGTTCGCGACTCGGCCCACGGACAGGAGGTCGGGACCGCCCCGGGCCCTGCTCCTCCTCCTGAACGCGTTCCCGGGGCTGCGCGCCATTCCCGCCCGGTTCGTCGGCTTCGGGCCCAGGCCGGAGCACGCCCCCGCCTTCGCCCGCAGGAGCCATCGGCTGACTAGGCCTTGATCGCGCCCTGGGTGATGCCGTTCACGAAGCTGCGCTGGAAGATCAGGTAGACGGCGACGATGGGAGCGATGACGATCAGGCAGGCCGCCGCCAGCAGCGGGATGTCCGTCGTGTACTCACCGACGAAGAGCCCCAGCCCGCTCGGCGCGGTCCGCCGGTCGGGGTCCTGCGTCATGCCCAGGACCAGCATGAACTGGTTCCAGGACCACATGAAGTAGAGCACCGACAGCGTGGTGATCGCCGGCCACGAGATGGGCAGCAGCACCCGCGCCAGGACGACGAGGTCGCGGGCGCCGTCGATGCGGCCGGCTCTTCGAGGCGGGCGACCTGCTCGTGGAGCCGTTCCGGGACACCGTCACGGCCCTGCTCCCCGGCGTCCGTCTCGCGGCGCCGCGCGGGGTCTCGGCCGACGGGGCGCTCGCCCTGGCCCGCGCCGCCGTCGCCGGGTCGGTGCGGCCCCGCCCTCCGTACGTCTACGTCTTCTCCGGCGCCGGCTGACGATCTCCGGCGACCCGGCGGGACGTCCGCGACGGCGAGGAGCAGCGGCAGGACGGCGGCGGGCGGGAGCCGCCCGCGCGTTCCCGGGTCCTCTCGCGGCGGCGCGCCCCGCGAATCGGGACTTCAGGGGACGGCCGGGGCCCTATGGTTGGTCGAAAATGCCGTTTCTGGAGTTATTGGCGGGGATATGTCGGACGAAGCGCCGTCCATGGTCGCGGGCCGGTACCGGCTCGACGAGCGCATCGGCAACGGGCCGATGGGAGAGGTGTGGCGGGGGTACGACACGCGTGCCGACTGGACCGTGGCGGTCAAGCTGCTCCGGCCCGGAGCCGCCGGCAGGGAGGTCCTCCAGCGGCACGCCGAGGCCGTGGCCCGGGTCATCCACCCCAACGTCGCCATGGTCCTCGACGTGGGCGACGAGGACGGCATGCCGTACCTCGTGATGGAGTTCCTCGGCGGTGAGAGCCTGGGCGAGGAACTGGCCACGCGCGGGCCCCTGCCCCTGACGGAGGCGTGCGACCTCGTCGGTCAGGCCGCCGCCGGACTGGACGCCGCCCACCGGGTCGGGGTCGTCCACGGGCAGGTGGACGCGGACAGCTTCCGCCGGGCCGGCAGCGGGGTGCTCAAGGTCGTCGGGTTCGGGGTGAGCGGGCTCGCCGTGCCGGCCACCCGGTACACCGCCCCCGAGCAGGCCGCCGGCCGCCCGGCCGAGGCCGCGTCGGACCTGTACGCCCTGGGCTGCGTGTGCTACGAGCTGCTGTGCGGCCGCCCGCCGTTCGAGGACGCCCCGGAGGAGGGGGCCGTGGAGGGGCGGGCCGCCGAACCCGTGCCGCCCAGCCGTCACCGCGCCGAGGTGCCCGCCGAGCTGGACCGGCTGGTGCTGTCGATGCTCGCCGCCGACCCGGCCGCCCGGCCCTCCGGCGGCGAGCCGGTACGCCGGGCGCTGGCGGCCATCGCCCGTCCCCGTCCCCA
This sequence comes from Nonomuraea sp. NPDC050691, assembly GCF_040654455.1. Taxonomy (NCBI): domain Bacteria; kingdom Bacillati; phylum Actinomycetota; class Actinomycetes; order Streptosporangiales; family Streptosporangiaceae; genus Nonomuraea; species Nonomuraea sp. NPDC050691. Next base: position 101 of record NZ_JBFAIA010000147.1, on the reverse strand, counting down.
GACGTCCCCGCCCGGAGGACAGCCGACCGTCGAGTCCGCCGCCTCGCGCGGCCCGGCCGCCACGTCGCACGGCGCGCCACCGCTCGCGGCGGCCGCGAGCC
>NZ_JBFAIA010000146.1:0-21044 GCF_040654455.1 Nonomuraea sp. NPDC050691 | reverse complement strand
CGCGGGCGAGGAGTGCGTGATCGTCGACCCTGGTCAGGACGCCGTGGACGGGGTCGACGAGCTGCTGCGCGAGCACCGGCTCAAGCCGGTGGCGGCGGTCGCGCCGCACGGGCCGGGCGCGGGCCGGAAGCTCGGGAGGCGCCGAGCCCCGAGAAGGAGCCGGAAGCCGGAGAAGGGTGGCGTTCGGTCAAGGGTCAGCCCGCCGTCGGGGGTGTGGCGCGGCGGCGCGTGACCACCGTCAGGACCATCAGGACGACCCCCGGCCCCGCCAGGCCGCCGGGCGAGAAGTCCACCGGGCACGGGTCCGACACGGCCTCCACGACCCAGCTCGCGACGCTGACCACCAGGGCCACGCTCCAGATCGCCCATAAGACCTTGAGCCAGCCCGGTAAGGGAGCCCGTCCGGGCGGGCGGCTCGCGGGGTCGGGCGCGGGCACGGCCGGGTCCGGGAGGTCGGCGAGCAGTTCGGCGAGGTCGTGGCGGGTCACCGACTGGTACGCGAGCCCGACCCGCTCGTCGAACTCCCGCAGGTCGAGGCAGCCCACCTCCACCGCCACCCGCAGCCGCTCGGCGGCCGCCTCCCGGTCGCCGTCGGAGGCCCGCACCTCGCGCCGCTCGTCCATCTTCCCGCCTCCCGAGTGTCGCCTGTCGTGCTGCCGGTCTACTCCCCCGCGGGCGCGGGGGCCTCGCGGGTCAGGAAGTGGTCGATCGCCGCCCGTTCCCCGGCCGCGACGTTGCCGTCCGCGCGCCGCCGCTCGCCCATCACCTTCAGGTACGGCCGCGCGGCCTCGATGTCGGCGCCGTCGCGGAAACCCTCCAGCAGCCCCTCGCGCCCCGCCGCCACGGCCGGGTCGTCCACGGGGGCGGCGGCCAGGATGAGCCAGGTGCAGGCGGTGTCCGCCCCGGACGCGCCGCGCGCGGCGTTGGCCCAGTCGATGACCCGGGGCCCGTCGGCGGTGAGCAGGACGTTGGCCGGGTGCAGGTCGAGGTGGAGCAGCCGGTTGCCGGGGCAGCCGTCGGCGGCCTGGAGCCAGCCGGGCGCGCGCACGGCCGCGAGCCTCCGCAGCAGCTCGCCGAGGAGCCGCCCGTGGCCGGGCATTCGTTCCGGCCGTTCGGCCGCCTCCTGCCGCATGCTCGTCCCCTCGACGTGCTCCATGAGGATGTCGGGACCGTCGGCGTCGAACACCTGGGGAACGGGGAAGCCGTTGCGCCAGGCGTGCCGCATGACCGAGGCCTCGCGTTCGAGGCTGCGGCCCTCGCGGGCGCGCCGGATGATCTTACCGGGGCCTGCCTGGAAGATGTCGCAGTCGAGTCCGGCCGCGATCAACGAGCCTGCGTGCATATCAGTCAGATTAGAGCGTCAAATGGAATAAGCGAAGCGTCGGGTAATTGGCCGGTTTTGCCGGTCATTACTGGCCACCAGGCGTCGCGATATTCGTCGCTATCGTGCAAGGGAACATAGGTTTGCCGCACTTATCCGCCTAACTCCATCAATTGTGGGGTGGCTGAGGAGGTGACACGTTGCTGGTCGCAACCGATCTCGTCAAACGGTACGGCACCATCCAGGCCCTGGACGGGTTCAGTCTGAGCGTGGCCGCCGGCGAGATCGTCGGGCTCGTCGGGCACAACGGCGCGGGCAAGTCGACCTTCGTCGAGATCGTGTCGTACCTGATCCGCCCGGACGGCGGTCACGTGACCATCGACGGCAGGCCGCCCTCGGCCACCCGCGGCGAGGTGGGCGTCGCGCCGCAGCACATCGCCCTGTACCCGTCGGCCACCGTCCGCGAGCACCTGGAGCTGTACGGAAGGCTCGCCGGCCTGCGGCGGGCCGCGCTGCGCGAGGCCGTCGAGGACATGAGCACCGTGCTGCGCCTCGGCGGCATCATGGACCGGCGGGCCGGCAAGCTCTCCGGCGGCCAGCAGCGCCGCACCCAGGCGGCGAGCGCGCTCGTCCACCGCCCGGCCCTGCTGCTGCTCGACGAGCCGACCGCGGGCGCCGACCTGGAGACCCGGCAGGCCATGCTCGACGTGGTCAAGCAGCGCGCCGGCGAGGGCGCGGCCGTCGTCTACACCACCCACTACCTGCCCGAGCTGACCGAGCTGCAGGCCACGATCGCGGTGGCGCGCGGCGGCCGGGTCATCGCCCGCGGAACCTGCGAGGAGCTGCTGAAGGACCTGCCGGGCGAGGTGCGCGTGACCCTCGCCGACGCGGAGGAGGTCAGCGTCTCCACCTCCGAGCCCACCGTCACCCTGATCGACCTGCTGCGCCGCATCGACCGCCCGATCAGCGCGGTGGACGTGCGCAACCCGTCCCTGGACGACCTCTATCGCTCCCTGGCGGTCCACGATGCTCCTTGACTCCGCGCCCCGCGACTCCACCCGCCCGCCCGCCGCCCCGGCCCGCACGTCGCGCCTGCTCGACGCCGCGTACCGGATCGGCGCGCTGGCCCGGCACAACGCCACCCTGCGCCTGCGCGACCCCGGGCAGATGATCAGCTACATCGTCATGCCCATGGTGCTGATGCTGGTGCTCAAGCCGCTGTACGTGCGGGCGGTGGACGGCGGCGCCGCCCAGGTCGCGACGGGCCTCATGGTGATGTTCTCGGTGTTCGCCATCTCCCTGGTCGGCAACTCGATCCTGTCGGAGCGCACCTGGCGCACCTGGGACCGGCTGCGGGTGAGCAGGGCCCCGGCCCCCGAGCTGCTCATCGGCAAGACGCTGCCGCTGTTCGTGGTGATGGTCGTCCAGCAGACGGTCCTGCTGGTCTACGGCTGCCTGGTCATCGGCCTGCCCGTGCCGCCCAACCCGGTGTACGTCCTGCTCGCCATCATGGTCTGGGCGTTCGCGCTGCTGGCGATCGGCGCGCTGCTGGCCACCGTCGTGCGCAGCCACGGCGAGCTCAGCGTCATCTCGGACGTGGGCGCGCTCACGCTCAGCTCCCTGGGCGGCGCGCTGGTGCCGCTCAGCATCATGCCCGAGTGGGCGCAGCTCGCCGCCCACCTCTCACCGGGCTACTGGGCGCTGAGCATGATGCAGGCCGCGGTACGCGGCGACGCGGCCGGCGCGGCGCCGCCCGCCGGGGTCCTGCTGGCGATCGGCCTGGTGGCCGGCGCGTTCGCCGCCCGCCGGCTCGCCCGCGGCTGGGGCCGCGGCGGCCCCATGTGACGAGGCGGCCCCCATGAAGCGAACGGCAAGGCAACTCCAGTGAAGAGGGGCATGTTGATGGACCAGCACCATCCAGCGGGCGACGCCGACATAGCCATCATCGGCATGTCCGGCCGGTTCCCCGGCGCGGCCGACGTCGAGACGTTCTGGCGCAACATCAGCACCGGCGTCGAGTCGTTCACGAGGTTCACCGACGACGAGCTGATCAGCGCCGGCGTGAGCCCCGCCACCTTCCAGCAGCCGAACTACGTGCGCTCGCGGCCCATCCTGGACGACATCCGGGGCTTCGACGCCGGCTTCTTCGGCTACAACCCGCGCGAGGCCACGCTCGCCGACCCGCAGCAGCGCATCTTCCTGGAGTGCGTGTGGGAGACCCTGGAGGCCGCCGGGTACGCGGCTCCCGAGGGCCGGGGCAGCGTGGGCGTGTTCGCCGGCATGAACATCAGCGGCTACCTGCTGACCCGGCTCAGGGCGTTCGAGATGGGCATCGACACCTCCGCCCTGATGATCGGCAACGACAAGGACTCGCTGGCCACGAACGTCTCCTTCCGCTTCGACCTGAACGGCCCGAGCCTGTCCGTGCAGACGTTCTGCTCCACCTCGCTGGTGGCCGTCCACCTGGCGAGCGAGAGCCTGCGGCGCGGCGAGTGCGACATGGCGATCGCGGGCGGCGTGTCCGTGCGCATCCCCGACCGGATCGGCTACCTGTGGGAGGAGGGCGGCCAGGAGTCGCCCGACGGGCACGTGCGCACGTTCGACGCCGAGGGCCGCGGCAGCATGTTCGGCGACGGCGCCGCCGTGGTCATGCTCAGGCGGCTGCCCGAGGCGCTGGCCGCCCGCGACACCGTGCTCGCCGTCATCCGCGGCTCGGCCATCAACAACGACGGCGCGATGAAGTTCAGCTATCTCGCGCCGAGCGTCGACGGGCAGCGCCGTTGTGTCTCCGCCGCCATCAAGCGGGCCGGCGTCGACCCGGCCGAGATCTCGTACGTCGAGGCGCACGGGACCGCCACCGAGGTGGGCGACCCGATGGAGGTGGCCGCGCTGACCCGCGCGTTCGGCTCCACCCCGGACAAGCAGTACTGCGTGCTCGGCTCGATCAAGCCGAACGTCGGCCACCTCGACCGCGCCTCCGGCGTCACCGGCCTCATCAAGGTGGTCCAGTCGCTGCGCAAGGAGCTGATCCCCGGCACCCTGCACTACCGCTCCCCCAACCCGGAGATCGACTTCGACAACAGCCCGTTCCGGGTCACCGCCGACGTCACCCCGTGGCCGCGCACCGCCGAGCGGCCCCGCGTCGCGGGCGTCAGCTCCCTCGGCATGGGCGGCACGAACGCGCACGTCATCGTCACCGAGGCGCCCGAGCCCGAGCCGCGCCGGCCCCGCTCGCGCCGGTGGCAGATCCTGCCGTTCTCGGCCCGCTCGGCCGAGGCCGCCGACCGCTCGGCCGCCCGGCTCGCCGAGCGGCTCACGGACGCGGCCGACGACCTGGGCGACGTGGCGTACACGCTCCAGGTGGGGCGGAGGGTGTTCAACCACCGCAGGTTCGTCGTCGCCGGCACCGCCGGGGAGGCCGCGGCCCGCCTCGCCGACCCGGCCGCGGCGCTCGGCCGCAACGACGCGACCGTGGGCCGCCGGACCGGCTTCCTCATCGCCGGAGTCGGCGAGCAGTACCCGGGCATGGTGGCCGAGCTGTACGCGGAGGAGCCCGGTTTCCGCGCCGACGTCAACGAGTGCCTGGCCGTGCTCGGGCTGACCGAGGCCGCGCAGCTCTCGGACGTGTTCACCCCGGCCGAGCGGGGCGCCGGCGCCGACGACCTGGCCCGGATGCTCGGCCGCGCCGAGCCCGCCGCCCCCGTCTCCACGACCGAGCCGCACATGGTGCAGCCGGCGGTGTTCGTCGCCGAGTACGCGCTGGCCCGGCAGCTCATCCGCTGGGGCGTCACCCCGGAGATCATGGTCGGCTACAGCCTGGGCGAGTACGTGGCCGCCTGCCTGGCGGGTGTGCTGTCGCTGCCCGACGCGCTGCGGCTCGTCGCCTACCGGGCCAAGCTCATCACCTCGCAGCCCGAGGGCGCCATGCTCGCGGTCTCGGCCGACGAGCGGCGGCTGCGCACCGTCCTCGGCGACCTGTACGGCGAGCGGCTGGACGTGGCCGTGCGCACCGGCTCCCAGACGGTCCTCGCCGGCCCGGCCGAGGACGTCGAGGCGGCGATGGCCACGCTGCGCGCACTGAAGATCGGCCACCGGCGGCTGGAGACCACGCACGCCTTCCACTCGCGGATGCTCAAGCCGATCGCCGACGAGCTGACCGCCTGGATCACCGACAACATCACCCTGCACCCGCCCGCCCTGCCGTACCTGAGCAACGTCACCGGCGAGATCGCCACCGCCGACGTCGTCACCGACCCGGGGTACTGGGCGCGGCACATGTGCGAGACCGTCGAGTTCGGCGCGGCGCTGGAGAAGGTTCTCGGCATCGCCGGCCTGGCGCTCGCCGAGATCGGCCCCGGCCAGTCGCTGGGCGCGCTGACCCGCGGCCACCCCGCCTGCGACCGCGCGCAGTGGCCGCTCATCGTCACCACGCTGCCCGGCGCCAACGACCCGCAGGACGCGGGCGCGGCGCTCGCCACCGCCGTCGGCCGGCTGTGGCTCACCGGCGTCACCGTCGACTGGGCCGCCCTGCACGAGGACACCGGCTGGGCCCCGGGCCGCGTCCCGCTGCCGTCCTACCCGTTCGAGCACCAGGAGTACTGGCTGGAGATCGACGAGTCGGCCCTCGGCGGCGGCGGCAGCACGCCGGTGTTCGACGAGAGCGACCCGACGAGCATCGCCAAGGCGTACCCCCGGCTGCCCGACACCCGCTGGATCCACACCCCGGTGTGGCGGCAGACCACGCTCCGGCCGCCCCGCGAGGACGAGGCCGCCCGCTGGCTCCTCTACACCTCCGACGGCGCCGCGGACGCCGTGGCCGCGCCGCTGGTCGCGCACCTGCGCGACACCGGCCGCGAGGTGGTGACGGTCCGCCCCGGCGACGCCTTCTCCGCCGGCCCGGACGGGATCACCGTACGGCCCGGCTCCCCCGAGGACGCGCTGGCCACCCTGCGCGAGCTGGCCGCCACCGACCGGGTGCCCGACCGGGTGGTCCACCTGTGGTGCGCCGACCCCGGCCAGTCCACCCCCGACTGCCTCCAGCGCGGCCTGCACACGCTGGTCGGCCTGGCCAAGGCGGCCGGCGACCTGGGCCTGCCCGGCTGGTCGCTGGACATCGTCACCACCGGCAGCCAGAAGGTGCATCCCGGCGACCGGGTGGCGTCCGCGCGCGGCACGCTGCTCGGCCCGACCCGCCTGATCCCCGTCGAGTACCCGCGCGTCACCACCCGCCTCATCGACGTGGACCCGGACGGCCTGTCCGGCGGGGCGCTGGTGGCCGAGCTGCGGGCCGAGCCGGCCGACCAGGTCGTCGCCCTGCGCGGCGGCGGGCGCTGGATCCCCGACTACGAGGTCCTCGACGCCTCCGTCATCGAGCAGGCTCCCCCGGTCGCCCAGGTCAGGCCCGGCGGCGCGTACATCGTCACCGGCGGGCTCGGCGGCATCGGCCTGGCCATGGCCGAGCGGCTGGCCGGGCAGTTCCAGGCCCGGCTCGTCCTGCTCGGCCGCACCCCCGTACCGCCCCGCGACCAGTGGACCGCGATCCTCGCCTCCGACGGCACGGCCGGCGAGGTGCGCCGCCGCCTCGAAGGGCTGCTCCGCCTGGAGGCGGCCGGCGCCGAGGTCGTCACCGTCGCGGGCGACGTGTCCCGCGTCGAGGACGTGCGCCGGGCGGTGGACGCCGCGCTCGACCGGTTCGGCGAGCTGAACGGCGTCGTCCACTGCGCGGGCGTGCCCGCGGTCGGCCTCATGCAGTTCAAGACCGCCGCCGACGTCGAGCGCGTGCTGGCCCCCAAGGTCGGCGGCACGCTGGCCCTGGCCGAGGTGCTGCGGGACGTGCCGGTGGACTTCCTCGCCCTCTACTCGTCCACCACCTCCGCGACGGGCGGCGGCGCCGGCCAGGTCGACTACTGCGCGGCCAACGCCTTCCTCGACGCGTTCGCGCTCAGCGACGAGCTGCCCGGCGTCCACGTCACCTCGGTCGACTGGTGCGAGTGGACGTGGAACGGCTGGACCGACGGCCTGGAGAACTACGACGAGGGCTCCAAGCAGTACTTCACCTGGTACCGGGAGAACTTCGGCCTCACCTTCGACCAGGGCTGGCAGACGCTGCTGCGGGTGCTGGCCAGCGGCGAGCGGCACGTGGTGGCCTCCACGCAGGACTTCGCCCCGCTCGTCGCGATGAGCCGCAGGTCGTCCATCGAGAGCCACCAGGCGACGGTCAAGAAGATCCGCGACGCGTTCGGCCGGCACCCCCGGCCCGACCTGTCCACCGCGTACGTCGAGCCGCAGACGCCCGCCGAGGAGACCATCGCCGGCGTGTGGGCCGAGGCGCTCGGCCTGGAGCAGGTCGGCGTGCACGACAACTTCTTCGAGCTCGGCGGCAACTCGCTGCTCGGCATGGAGATCATCGCCGAGGTCAGGCGGGCGCTGGAGCTGTCCTACCTGCCGCCGCACATCCTCTACCAGGCGCCCACGATCGCCTCCCTGGCGGAGGCGGCCCGCGCCGGCCAGGAGCCCGAGGAGCAGCCGGCCGACGCCCGTGACCAGCAGCGCTCCCGCATCGCCCAGCGCCGCACCATGCTCAGAGGAAGGGCCTCATGACCGACAACGGAACCGACTACGACTCCGCGGTCGCGCTGATCGGCATGTCCGGGCGTTTCCCGGGCGCCGCGAGCGTCGGCGAGCTGTGGAGGAACCTGCTCGCCGGCGTGAAGGGCCTGCGCGCGATCACCGACGAGGAGCTGCGGGAGGCCGGGGTCGAGCCCGGCAAGCTCGCCGACCCGCGGTACGTGCGCGTCGGCGGCCCGCTCGACGACATCGACCGCTTCGACGCGACCGTCTTCGGCATCAACCCGCGCGAGGCCGAGACGATGGACCCGCAGCACCGGCTGTTCCTGGAGTGCTCCTGGGAGGCGCTGGAGGCGGCCGGCTACTGCCCGACCGACGTGCCCGGCCAGGTGGCCGTGTTCGGCGGCTGCGGCTTCCCCGACTACGTGGTGCAGAACATCCAGCACCTCACCAGCCAGCCGGGCGGCGCGCTGCTCATGGCCGTGGGCAACGAGCGCGACTCGCTGGCCTCGCTGGTGTCGTACAAGCTGGGGCTGCGCGGGCCGTCGGTGTCGGTGCAGACGTTCTGCTCGACCTCGCTCGTGTCGGTGCACCTGGCGTGCCAGAGCCTGCTGACGTACGAGTGCGACATCGCCGTGGCGGGCGGCTCGTTCACGCCGCTGCCGCAACCGGCCGGCTACCTGTACGAGCAGGGCGGCATCATGTCGCCCGACGGCCGGGTGCGCAGCTTCGACGCCGAGGCGAGCGGCACCGTGATGGGCAGCGGCGCCGGCGTGGTGGCGCTCAAGCGCATGTCCGACGCGCTGGCCGACGGCGACGTGATCCACGCGGTCATCCTGGGTTCGGCGGCCAACAACGACGGCCGGCTGCGGGCCGGCTACACCGCGCCGGGCGTGGACGGCCAGGCCGAGGTGATCGAGTCGGCGCTGGGCGTGGCCGGGGTCAAGCCGGACACGGTCGGCTACGTGGAGTGCCACGCCACGGGCACGATGCTGGGCGACTCGATCGAGCTGGCGGCGATGAACCGGGTGTTCGCGCCGACGCGGGAGACGCCGTGCGTGCTGGGCTCGCTGAAGCCGAGCCTGGGCCACCTGGACCGCGCGTCGGGCGTGACGGGGCTGATGCGGGCCGCCATGACGCTCAAGAACGAGCTGCTGCCGGGCACCCCCGACTACGAGACGCCGAACCCCGCCCTGGCGAGCGCCCAGGACCGGTTCACGGTGCTGAGGGAGCACCGGCCGTGGACGGCGGGGCCGCATCCGCGCCGGGCGGGCGTCAGCTCGTTCGGGCTCGGCGGCACGAACGCGCACGTCGTGCTGGAGCAGGCGCCGCCACGACCGGCCCGTCCGGCGCGGCCGGGGCCGCACCTGCTGGTGTTCTCGGCGGCCGACGAGCAGGCGCTGACGGACGTGACCGAGCGGCTGCGGGCGCACCTGGCGGAGGAGGCGAGCGGTGAGGACTTCGCGGACGTGGCGTTCACGCTGCAGGTGTCGCGGGGCGGCTTCGCGCTGCGGCGGGCGGTGGTGTGCCGCGACCGGGACGACGCGGTGGCCGCGCTGGGCGACCCGTCGCGGTGGATCGGCGGCAAGACGCAGCGGCGCAACCCGAAGGTGCGGCTGAGCGCGCCGGACCCCGGTGTGCCGGACGGCTGGTGGGCGGAGCTGCGGGCGGCCGTGGACACGGTCCTGCGCCGTGCCGGGGTCTCATCGTCGGGCGCCGCACGGGTCGCCTCGCCGTCGGCCGGTGAGCCGTCGGGCGCGGGCGGGGACCGGGAGCAGGCGCTCGGAGCGCTGGCCGACGGGCTCGGCGGTGTGGGCGTCCACGTGCTCAAGGGCGACGGCGCCGGTCAGACCGTCGAGGAGGTCGTGGTCGCGCCGGACGGCGACGCCCCGGCCGCCGAGTGGCTGCTGGCCACGGTGGCGCGGCTGTGGCTGGCGGGCGCGGCGATCGACTGGCCGGCGCTGCACGGCGGCGAGGGCCGCCGGGTGGAGCTGCCGACGTACCCGTTCCAGCGGCGCCGGTTCTGGGTCAAGGCGAACCCGGCGGCGCAGGCCCAGGCCCAGCAGCAGGGCCCGGGCAAGGACTTCGACCTGCGCCACTGGACGTACCTGCCGACGTGGCGACCCCACCCGCTGCCGCTGGCCGGTCTGGACGAGCGGCTGCGCCTGGCGGGCCCGTGGCTGGTGTTCTCCGGCGACGAGCGGGGCGAGGCGCTGGTGGAGCGGCTCACGCGGGCGGGCGCCGAGGTGACGGCGGTGCGTGCCGGCGACCGGTTCGGCCAGGACGACGACGGCGACTTCACGATCCGGCCGGGCAAGGCCGACGACGTGGCCGAGCTGTTCTACTCGCTGGTGGCGGCGCCGCGCGCGATCGTCCACGGCTTCAGCCTGGCGAGCCCCGAGGCCGGGCCGGGGGCGGACCCGGTGGAGCACTTCACGTCCGAGCAGGCCCGCGGCTTCTACTCCGCGCTGTCCCTGGCCAGGGAGCTGGTGGACAACACGGGGTCGGCGCCGCGGGCCGAGCTGGTGCTGCTCACCTCGTACGCGGTGGGCGTGTCCGGCGCCGACCTGCGCCACCCGGAGCACTCCACGCTCGCCGCCCTCGCGCCGAGCCTCCAGCAGGAGAACCCGCGGCTGCGCTGCCGCAGCGTGGACGTGGACGGCGCCGAGCCGGGCCGGGACCTGGCGGCGCTGGCCGAGCAGGTGCTGGCCGCGGCGGTCTGCCCGCACGAGGGGCCGGTGGCGCTGCGCGCGGGCGAGACGTGGCTGCGGGACTACCGGCAGTACCCGGTGGACGCGCCCGCCCCCGAGGAGCGCGGGTTCCGCGACGGCGACACCGTGCTCGTCACCGGCGGCCTCGGCGACGTCGGCCTGGTGCTCGCCCGGCACCTGGCGAGCACGTACGGCTGCCGGCTGGTGCTCACGGCCCGCTCGGCGCTGCCGCCGCGCGAGGAGTGGGACGCCTTCCTCGCGGACGTGCCGCCCGGGGCGGAGCGCACGGCCCGGCACATCACCAACATCCGCGACCTGGAGGCCCGCGGCGCGACGGTGCTCGCCCTGTCGGCCGACGTGGCCGACGAGGAGGCGATGCGCGCGGTCGTGGCGGAGGCCGTGGACCGCTTCGGCGGGATCGACGTCGTCGTCCACGGCGCGGGCGTGCAGGACGGCGCGTACTTCAACTTCGCGCACCTGATGGACCGCCAGCAGTGCGACGCGCACCTGGCGGCCAAGGTGACCGGCTTCCACGTGCTGCAGAAGGTGCTCGGCGAGCGGTGCCCCGACCGGCGCATCACGCTGTCGTCCATAGCGTCGGTGCTGGGCGGCATGACGCTCGCCCCGTACGCGGCGGCGAACGCGGCGCTGGACGCCTACGTCCGCGCGGCCCGCACGGCCGGCGCCGGGCGGTGGGTGACCGTCGACTGGGACACCTGGAACATCGACCCCGACCGGGTGGCCGGGCACAGCGGGGCGGTCGTCGACTACGCGATGACCCCGGCCGAGGGCGTGGAGGTGTTCGAGCGGGCGCTGTCGGCGGCCGACCGGGCCGGGCACTTCGTCATCTCGACCGGCCCGCTGGAGGCGCGGCTCGCGCAGTGGGTCACGGGCGACATCCACGAGGCCGGCGACGAAGACGACGACCAGGAGCGGCACCCGCGGCCGGAGCTGAACAACCCGTACGTCGAGCCGCGCGAGGGCACCGAGGCGACGCTGGCCGCGATCTGGTCGCGGGTGCTCGCCATCGAGCCGATCGGCGCGCTGGACAACTTCTTCGAGCTCGGCGGCCACTCGCTGCTCGCGATCGAGCTCACCACCCGCGTCCGCAAGCAGCTGAACGCGTCCGTGCCGGTCACCGGCCTGCTGGAGTGCCCGACGGTGCGCCAGCTCGCCGAGCTGCTCGACGCCCGTGACGAGCAGGAGTGAGCCGGTGAAACAGCCCGAGTACCTGCGCGCGGTCCAGGGCTTCGCCCGGCGCGAGCTGACCGGCGACGACGCCCACCTCGACTCGCTGGCCGAGGCGCCGCTGCCCCTCTACGCGCGGTTCGCGGAGACGGGGCTGGCCAACTGGTGGCTGCCCAAGGAGCACGGCGGGCTCGGCCTCGGCCTGGAGGAGAGCGTCCGCATCACCAGCGAGCTGGCCTACCACGACGCCGGGGTGGCGTTCACCCTGTTCATCCCGATCCTGACGACGAGCATGGTGACCTGGTACGGCTCGGAGGAGCTGAAGGAGCGCCACCTCGGCCGGCTGGTGGCGGAGAACGGCTTCGCCGCCACGCTCGGCAGCGAGCACGCGGCGGGCAGCGAACTGGCCCGCATGACGACGACCGCCCGGGTCGAGGGCGACACGGTCGTCCTCGACGGGCAGAAGGCGTTCTCCACGAACACGGGCTTCGCCCAGTTCCTCGTGGTGATCGCGCGCAGCCAGGAGGACCCGTCGGGCTATCTGGCGGTGCTCGTGCCGCGCGACACCCCGGGCGTCACCGTGGACAAGCGGTGGGACGTCATCGGGCTGCGCTCGTCGGCCACCTACCAGGTGTCGCTGTCGGGCGTGCGCGTGCCGGCGGCCAACGTGCTGCGCGGCAACGGGCTGCGCCTGCTGGAGGTGGGCCTGAACGCCAGCCGCGTCCTCATCGCCACCACGGCGCTCGGCGTCGCCCGCCGGATCCGGGACGTGTGCATGGACTACGGCAAGACGAAGTCGGTGAAGGGCGCGCCACTGACGGCCAACGCGGTGTTCGCCTCCCGGCTGGGGCAGTTCGAGATGCAGATCGAGGTCATGACCAACCAGTGCCTGGCCGCGGCGCGGGCGTACGACGCGATCGCGGCCCGGCCCGACGCGGGCGAGGAGTTCCTGCGCACGGGCACGCTGAAGCAGGCGCTGACGACGAAGATGTTCTGCGGGCAGACCGGCTGGCAGATCGCCTCGACGGCGTCGGAGATGTTCGGCGGGCTGGGGTACACGCACGAGTCCGTCATCGGCAAGCTGACACGCGACATGAGGTACGTCTCGATCGTCGAGGGCGGCGACGACGTGCTGCGGGACCTGGTGTTCAGCCGGTACGTGGTGCCGGTGTCGAAGCGGTCGTGACCAGGGCGGCGGCGTAGCCGGGGGCCACGTCGAGCCACCGCACCGGCCACGGCTCCTGACCCGGGGAGCGCGACGAGACCGTCGCGCTCCCCGTTCCCGTCTCCGTGACCAGGCAGCCGCGCAGGCCGGCCAGCCCGGCGCCCGTGGCCTTGACGTACGCCTCCTTGGCGGTCCACAGCCGGAAGTACTCCGCGAGGCCGCGCTCGCGCACCCGCTCGGCCTCCTCCGGCTGGTACATGCGCCGGGCCAGCTCCACGTGGTCGAGGTCGGCGCGGATCCGCTCGACGTCCACGCCCACGCGCGTGCCGGGCGCGGCCACGGCGACCAGGGCCCACTCGCCCGAGTGCGACAGGTTGAAGTCGAACCCGCCCCGCTCCGGTTCCAGGCACGGCCGGCCGGACTCCTCCGTCGTGAACCGGACGTCCTCCGGGGCCAGGCCGCACAGCCGGCCGAGCACCGAGCGCATCGCCGCGTGCGCCACCACGTACCGGTGGCGCTCCCCCGCGTCGGCGAAGCGCGCCGCCCGGTCGCGCTCGGCGGCGGACAACCAGCCGCACCACCCCTCGTGGGCGGGCCGGTCGAGCCGCACCTTCCACACCTCGGCCGCCCCCGCGAGGGGCTCCACACGCGGACGGTGCGGGAGTGGCAGCCACTCCCGCACCGTCACCGGGCGAACCGTCACACCCACGGCCGCAGCGCCTCCGCCAGGATGCGATGGGTCCGCTGGGCCTGCTCGAACACCGCGAAGTGCCCGCCGTCGAAGCCGTGCAGCGTGAACTCGCGGGCCGTCTGGTCCAGCCACCTGGCCAGCTTCACCGGCGAGACCCGCGGGTCGGTCTCCCCGCACAGCGCCGAGATCGGCACGTCCAGCGGCGGCTCCTCCTCGTAGACGTACGTCTCCTTGACGGTGAAGTCGGCCTGCACCGACGGCAGCACCATGTCCAGCGCCTCCGGGTCGGCCAGCAGCCACTCCGGGGTGCCGCCGAGCCCGCGCAGCAGCGCCACCAGCTCGGGCCTGCTCATCCCGCCGACCGGCGGTCCCGACTCGTCCGTGACGTGCGGGGCGTCGGAGCCGGACACGAACAGGTGCACCGGTTCCGGGCCGCCGCGCCGCCGGATCTCCCGGACCAGCTCGAACGCCACGATGGCGCCCAGGCTGTGCCCGTACAGGGTGTACCTGCGGCCGGCCGCCGACAGCTCGACGTCGGCGAGCACGACGTCCGCGAGGTCCGACACGAGCGGAGCCATCCGCAGGTACGGCGGCTCCTTGTGCCGGCCCTCCCGGCCGGGCGGCTGCACCGGCTGCACGGCGACGCCGGACAGCTTGCGCTGCCACAGCCGGAACGCCGAGGCGGCGCCGCCCGCGTGCGGCAGGCAGTACATCGGCAGCGCGCCCGGCTCGGTGCCGGTCAGCCCCCGGAACGGCAGCCACCGCGCCAGCGCCTCGTCGCTCACCAGCTCGCCGACGGTCATGTCGTCCTCACTTCGAGCCGCACGTACGGCGGGGGCGGCTGCACCGCGCTCAGGTCGGCCTCCAGCACCACGTGCGCCCCGTCCCGTTCCACCTCCCTGAAGCCGGCGAACGCGTACGTCACCTGCATCATGCGGTTGCGTCCGGTCTCGACGAAGTCGGCGCGCAGCGCCGCGCCCTCCTCGGCGGCCAGCCGCATGATGTGGTTGAGCAGCACCATGCCGACCCCGCGCGACATCACCCGGCACGACATGAGCATCATGTTGAGCCGCCAGGCGTCGGCGCCCTTCTCCACCAGCGCCAGCCCGATCTTGCCGTAGCTCCCGAACCTGTCGGTGAGCGAGGCCACGAGGAGCAGGTGGTCGTCCGACTCGCGTAGCTCGTCCAGCTCGTCGTAGGAGTACGTGCGGCCGGTCGAGTTGAGCTGGTTGGTGCGGACCGTGAGCTCCTCGGCCCGCTGGAGGTCCTCGCGGGCGGCCGGGGCGATGGTGAACTCCATCCCCAGGCCGGCGAGGAACTCCTCGTTGGTGCCGACGAAGTCCTGCTCCAGCTCGTCGCGGGCGATCTGCCCCTGGTACATGTGGCGCCGCTGCGCCGACTCGTCGGTGACGAACCGGGGCTGGAACTCCGGCCGGGCCAGCGCCTCCTCCAGGTCGAGGATGTCGACGCAGGTGACCTCCGGCACGCCGTGCGCCACCTCGGCCCGCTCGAACTCCTGGTCGTCGACGAACGCGAACGCGTCCAGGCCGAGGTTGAGCGCCTTGGCGATGCTCCGGATCGACTCCGACTTGGGGTTCCACCCGATCTGGGGGTGGAGGAACATCTCCTCCAGGCCGAGGGCGCGCAGCTGGGCCAGCGCGGTGTCCCGGTCGTTCTTGCTGGCCACGGAGTGCAGGATGCCCTTGCGGTCCAGCTCGTGGATGCGCTCGACGACGGCCGGCCGGACGTGGACCTCGCCGTCCTCCAGCAGCACGCCGTTCCAGAGGGTGTTGTCGAGGTCCCACACGATGCACTTGATGCGGCCCCGCGCCGGCTTCCGAGGAAGCAGGGCGACGCCGGCGTCCGAACTCTCGGCGGTAACGCTCATCCGGTCTTCTCCCGATCCGCCACGCCAGCGATGGTCATCCGCTGGATCTCGTTGCTGCCTTCGATGATCTCCATCACCTTGGCGTCCCTGTAGTAGCGCGCCACGGGGTAGCCGGTTCCGCACCCGTTGGCGCCGTGGATCTGCACGGCCTCGGAGGCGTGCCGGGCGGCGGCGGTGGAGGCGAAGTACTTCGCCACCCACGTCGCCATAATCGTGGACGCCTCGCCGGCGTCCTTGAGGCGGCCGGCCTCGGCCAGCAGCAGCCGGGCCGCCCGCGCGTCGGTCACCATGTCGGAGAGCTTGGCCTGGATGAGCGGCAGCTTCGCCAGCGGCGTGCCGCCCACCTCGCGGCTCGCGGCGTAGGCGGCCGACGCCTCCAGGCACGCCTGGACGATGCCGACCGACCCGGCCGCCACGCTGTAGCGGCCCAGGTCGAGGGTGCCCGTGAGCACCATGCCGGCGGTGAAGCCGCTCGGGCCGAGCAGCGCGTCCCTGTCGAGCACGACGTCGGTGAAGCTGATCTCCGCGAGCATGGACGCGCGGGTGCCGAGCATGTCGTCGATCGGCCGCACCTCCACGCCCGGCGTGTCCCTCGGCACCAGGAACGCGCCGATGCTGGCCGCGGTGCGGGCGAACACGAGGAACACGTCCGCCCGCTGCCCGCCGGTCGTCCACTTCTTGACGCCGTTCAGCACCCAGCCGCCGCCGGACCCGGCGGCGGTCGTGGTGATGCCCGAGGTGTCACTGCCGGCGCCCGGCTCGGACAGGCAGAACGCGCCCAGGCGCTCCCCGGCGGCGAACGCGGGCGCCCACCGCTCGCGCTGCTCCGGGCTGCCCCAGCGCTGCACGGTCCACGCCGCCATGGTGTGGACCGTGAGCAGGCTGCGCAGCGAGGAGCAGCCGCGGCCCACCTCCTCGTGGACCTCGCCGAGCGTCACCCAGTCCATGCCGGCCCCGCCCGCCTCGGGGGGCAGGAACGGCGCCCACAGGCCCGCCTCCGCCACCCGCCGCAGCAGTTCCTCCGGCACGCGTCCCGCCCGGTCGTAGGCGTCGGCGTACGGCGCCACGTGGGTGTCGACGAACGCCCGCGCGGAGCTCCGGCCCGTGACCGGCCGTGCCGCGGCGCGCTCCGCCGGGACCGGCGGAGCGGCGGCGGGCGGCGCCACGCCGGTGACGGTCACGCGACGGCCGGCTCGGCCAGGAGCCGGGTCACCAGCTCGGACATGGAGGTCGCGGTGCGGAAGTTGTCGATCCGCAGCTCCTCGTTGGGGATGGTGACGCCGAACGTCTTCTCGACGAACATCACCAGCTCCATCGCGAACAGCGAGTTGACGAAGCCGAGCGCGAAGATGTCCTGCGACTCGGTGATCTCGGCCTGCGGGTACCGGTCGCGGACGAAGCCGAGGATCTGGCCCTGGGTGTCGGTCATCGAAACAGCTCCCTCTTTCTGTCGTTACTGGGCGTAGGTGTAGAAGCCGCGGCCGGACTTGCGGCCGTGCAGCCCGGCGTCGGTCATCTGCTTCAGCAGCGGGCAGGGGCGGTACTTGCTGTCGGCGTAGTGCTCGTAGAGCACCTCGACGCTGTAGAGGATCGTGTCGACGCCGATCAGGTCGGCCGTCTCCAGCGGGCCCATCGGGTGGCCGAAGCAGCTGCGGAAGACCTCGTCCACCGACTCGGCGTCGGCCACGCCCTCGTGGACGAGGTAGGCGGCCTCGTTGACGGTGAGCATGAGCACCCGGTTGGAGATGAAGCCGCAGGAGTCCTTGACGTCCACGGACTTCTTGCCCATGGCCGTGAGCAGGTCGCGGGTGCGCTGGACGGTCTCCGGCGAGGTGTGGAAGCCGGGGATCAGCTCCACGGCGGGCTTGGCCGGGACGGGGTTCATGAAGTGGACGCCGATCACCTTGTCGGGGCGCTTCGTCACGGCGCCGACCTTGGTGATGGGGATGGCGGAGGTGTTGACGACGAAGACGGTGTCCGGGCCGCACTCGCGGTCCAGGGTCTCGTACACCTCGCGCTTGACGTCCCAGTTCTCGGTGACGTTCTCGATGACCAGGTCGGCCTTGGCGGCGCCGGCTGCGCCGACGGCCGTGGAGATCCTGGCCAGCACCTCGTCCGGGTCGAGGGCGGGGCCGCCCATGAGCCGGCTCATCCGGGTGTTGCGCGCGACGGTGGCCAGCGCGTCCGCCAGGATCCGCTCGTCCTTGTCGACCAGCACCACGTCGTGTCCCGTCTGGGCGAGGTTCTGGGCGACCCCGACTCCCATGACGCCAGCGCCGATCACGCCGATAAGGGTCATGTCCGCTCCGTTCCGCTCATCGTTGGTCTTCTCGCATCGCTCTGTGGGTCTTCTCGTAGGATCCGCCGCCCGGAAGTCGTCCGGCCGCCGGTAGGGGTGCCGTCCTGAAGTCGTCCGGCACCGCGTAGGGGTCGTGGGGAAGCCAGGGGCCGTGCCCGGCGTCGCGGGGAAGCCGTCACTGTGGGGATGGCCGTCACCGTCCTCGCCTGCGCGCCGCCGACGCCTCCAGGCCCGAGCGGCGCAGTTGCGCGCGCACCTGGCTGCCGCCGCCCGAGCCGGCCAGGGCCGGGGCCGCGCCCGAGGCCAGCGCCTCGACGGTCCGGCCGAGCGCGGCCACGGTCGGCGCCTCGTACAGGACGTGGGGCGGCAGCTCGTCCAGCTCGAACGCGCGGCGCACGGCGGCCACGATGGCGACGCCGAGCAGCGAGTTGCCGCCGAGCTCGAAGAAGTTGTCCAGCACCCCCACCCGGTCGAGGCGCAGCGACTCGCCCCAGATGGCGGCGATGGTCTCCTCGGCGTGGCCGTCCGGCTCCTGGTAGGCGGTGAGCAGCTCGGGCCTCGGATGCCGCTCGCCGCCCGCGCCGCCCATCGCCGGCGAGGTCACCACGTCCACGGTGAACTCGCTGCTGCCGCGCACCAGCGTCGGGAAGTCCTGGGTGGAGACGACGACCCTCGGCTCGCCGGTGGCCAGGGCGCGCAGCAGCGAGCGCCAGCCGTCGTCGAACGCGATGCCGACGCGGGCCCGGTTCTGCCGGAAGAAGTCCTGGAGCGCCTCCTCGTACCCGGCGAGCCCGGCCTCCCAGGCGTTCCACGTCCACTCGCCCCAGCCGACGGACACCACGCGCCGGCCCGTCGCCGCCAGCCGGTGGGCGTAGGCGTCGAGGAAGGCGTTGGCGGCGCAGTAGTCGACCTGGCCGGGGCCGCCGCCGGTGGCCGAGGTGATCGAGGAGAACAGCACGAGGAAGTCCAGCGCGACCTCGTCCGGCCGGCCCAGGCGCAGCGCCTGGGCGAGCGCGAGCGTGCCGGCCAGCTTGGGCGCCAGCACCTCGTCCAGCTCCTCGGGCCGTTTGAACTGCATGAGGCCCATGGCCGGGACGCCGGCCGCGTGCAGGACGCCGTGCAGGGCCCCGAACCGGGCGACGGCCGTGTCCACGGCGCGGCGCACGTCCTCCGGCCGGGAGACGTCGCCGGTGACGATCTCCACCTCGGCGCCCAGCGCCTCCAGCTCCGCGACGGCCCGGACGCGCCGCCGGGTGGTCTCCCCGGCGTGGGTGTCGCCGGACAGGATGCCGGCCCAGTCGGCGCGGGGCGGCAGGCCGTGGCGGGCCAGCAGCACCAGCCGCGCCCGGCACGCGCGCACCAGGTGCTCGGCCAGGCCCAGCGCGATGCCGCCCAGACCACCGGTGACCAGGTACACGCCGCCCTCCCGCAGGGGCTCCTTCTCGGGGGGCGGAGCCGGGAGGGGGTCGTAGCCGGGGATCCAGCGGCGGCCCCGGCGCAGCGCCACGGTCCGCTCGGTCTGCGGGCGGGCCAGCTCGGCGGCCAGGCCGTCCAGGTCGCGCGGGCCGGGCCCGGCGGGCAGGTCGACGAGACGGGTGGTCACGCCCGGGTACTCCAGCGGGATCACCGCGCACGGGCCGAGCAGCGTCGCGCCGTACGGGTCGGCCACCTCGTCGCCGAGGACCGGCTGCGTCCCCGCGACGGCCACGTCCAGCGACCACGCCCCGATGCCGGACTCGCCGGCGGCGCGGGCGAGCGCCACGAGCGTCCGCAGACCGAGGTCCACGGCCTGCCCGGCGGCCTCCGCCGGATCATCCGCACCAGCGGTGTTCGTGGCCGAGGCGTCCGCGGCGTCCAGGGTCCAGAGGTGGACGACGCGGTCCAGCGGGCGGCCGGTGAGGCGAAGGTCGCGCAGCAGCGCCAGGGTGTCGGCCACGTTGCCGGGCCGGATCGCGTACCCGTCGCCGGTGGCGGTGTAGGCGTCGCCCGGCCGAACCTCCGTCACGGCCGCGCCCGAGGGGACGACGGCGGTGCGCAGCCGGTCGGCGGCCTCGTCGGCGAGCCCGTCGCGGGTGAACACCAGCCAGGACCCGGGCTGCCGCTCCGAGGCCGCGGGCGGCGCGGTCTGCCGCCACACCGGCAGGTACAGCCACTGCTCCTCGGGCAACTTGGGCAGGCTGGTGATGGCCTCGAACAGGTCGGCGGGCGTCTCGGCCGCGAGCTCGCCGGCCTGCCTGCGCGCTCCCGAGGGCGGGTCGATCCAGTAGCGCTGCCGCTGGAACGGATACGTCGGCAGCGGTACCCGCCCGGGCAGGCCCTCGCGGGGGCCGGCCGCGCCGTCGTCCGGGGTGCGGCCGTGGTAGGCGTTCCAGTCGAGGGTGACGCCGCACAGCCACAGCCGGGCCAGGGCGCCGGCCAGCGCCTCGTCGCCGGGCCGCGTGTCGCTCGCGGCGGGCAGCGTGTGCGTGACGAGCGGCCACCGCTCCGGCGGGCAGCCCGCGCCGCGCACCATCGTGCCGAGCGACTGGCCCGGCCCGATCTCCACCACCGCCAGGCCGGGGTCGGCCAGCAGCGTGCCGATGCCGTCGGCGAAGCGGACCGTGCCGCACATGTGCCGCGCCCAGTAGCCGGGGTCCTGCACGAGCGCGGCGTCCACGACGGCGCCGGTCAGGTTCGACACGTACGGCAGGGCCGGCGGGTTGAGCCGGACGTTGGCCTCGACCCAGCGGGTCAGCTCGTCCGCCAGCGGCTCCAGCATGCGGGAGTGGAAGGCGTGGGTGGTCTCCAGCGGCCGGCACGGCACCTCGGCGGCGCGCAGGTCCTCAGCCAGCCGTTCGACGTCCTCGACGGGCCCGGCGACGACGGTGACCTGCGGGCCGTTCACGGCGGCGACGTCGAGGCCGCGCCCGTCCAGCCGGAAGCGGGCGCGCAGCCGGTCGGGCGACAGCGAGACGGCCAGCATGGAACCCGCGGGCATCGGGGCGATGAGCCGGGCCCGGTGCGCGACCAGGGCGACGGCGTCGGGCAGGGACAGCACGCCCGACAGGCAGGCGGCGACGTACTCGCCGAGGCTGTAGCCGAGCATGAGCCGGGGCTGGAGGCCCCAGGCCATGAGCGTGCGCCGCTGAGGGGGACGTCACAGAGATGAGGCCGTTGTCACGCAGATCGCCGAGCAGTACCCGGACGACCCCGATGGGCAGGTCCAGTTCGACGG
>NZ_JBFAIA010000145.1:0-21091 GCF_040654455.1 Nonomuraea sp. NPDC050691 | reverse complement strand
GGCCCTTCTCGGGCCGGGCGACGGGCCGGCTGACGGTCGCCGTCCCTAGTGGCGCGGTGTCCGGAGGCTGGGCACCGGGACGCGGGACCAGTCGGTGTCGGCGCCCAGGTGGAAGCTGGGGTACGCCGGCTGGTTGTAGCCCGTCTGCTGCCGGGCCACGTCCGCCCGGTACTGCGGATCTTGCATCAGGGTGTAGAGCTTGTGAGCGGTCAGCTCGGTGCTGAGGTGGATGCGGATCGCGGAGGAGTCGGCGGTGCGCAGCAGCAGTTCCTCGCGCCAGTCGCCGAAGACGTCCGCCACCAGCCCCGGGTTGCCCTTCGTCCAGTTGTTGGCCAGCGTGCCATCGGCGGTGAGCAGCCGGCCGCGCTTCCAGTCGTCGATGGTGGGCGTCTGGAGCTCGGTGGTCGCGGTGCCGTTGACGAACTGCGTGGTCAGGTCCGCGGCCCAGCGGATGCTCATGTTCGTGCCGGGGGTCTCGCGGCCCAGGTGCTCGCCGCGGACCGACCACAGGCCCGCCTCGATCGCCTGGTCGGGCGGCATCGAGGACCACGCCTCCAGGCCGCGGACGGCGGGGTCGATGTCGCCGACCATGCCGCGGCCGGTGTCGCGGCCGCTGTAGCCGCCGAAGATCACCTCGCCGGTGCGGGCGTCGCGCATCGCCCACCCGTACGGCGCCCACGCGCCGCCCTCGTGCACCGTCCAGATCTCCAGACCCGGACGGTCGGGGTCGAGGTCGGCGACGTGCATGGCGTCGCCGTGCCCGAGCCGGACCCGCCGGCCGGGCACGTTGCTCTGCGGCGGCGCCACGGCGAAGGAGGAGTACAGCAGGTCGCCGTCGTCGTCGATCGTCGCGGCGCCGTAGACGATCTCCTGCTTGCCGTCGCCGTCCACGTCGGCCGCGCTCATCGAGTGGAAGCCCTGCGTGGTGATCGTGCCGAACTCCGGATCGGTGCCGTCGACGCCGTGCGGGGAGGCGTTGAACGGGTTGGCCATGGGCACGTGGCCGCTGTCGACGTACCAGCGTTCCTTCAGCCTGCGGCCGTCCCAGTCGTAGGCGACGAGGGTGGTGCGCGTGTAGTAGCCGCGGGCGAACACCGCGGACGGGCGCCGGCCGTCGAGGTACGCGACGGCGGACAGGAACCGATCGACACGGTTGCCCGGCTCGATGCGGCCCATGGCGTAGTCGCCCCACAGCAGGCCGTCGTCGCCGCGGCCCGGCTTGTACGGGACGGTCTGCAGCTCGCGCCCGCCGGCGCCGTCGAACACCGTCAGGTACTCGGGCCCGGTGAGAACGAACCCGGCGAACTCCCGCAGCTTGTTGTTGCCGCTGCGGCCGGGCGCGTAGACGTCGACGAGGTGGGTGGCCAGCTCGACGGCGTCCTCGCGCGACAGCGGATAGCTGCGCGGCGGCGTGGCGAGGCCGAACGCCTGCTCCAGCGTGGCCGGCCAGCGCCCGGCGACCACCTCGGGGTGTTCGTGCCACTTCATGAACATGCCGACGACGTGCTCGAAGTAGCCGGCGGCGCTCTTGCGGTAGTCGTCGCCGTGGGAGTACCCGGCCTGGACATCGCGGCGGGGCATGGTGATGTGGCGTTCGGACACCACCCGGCCGTCGGGCGCGTACCGGATGACCTTGGTGCCGGGCGCGGTCTTGAGCATCGTCTCCGAGCGGCCGTCGCCGTCGAAGTCGTAGACGAGGAACTGGGTGTAGTGGGCGCCGGAACGGATGTTGACGCCCAGGTCGAGCCGCCACAGCAGGGTGCCGTCGAGCCGGTAGGTGTCGAGGTAGGTGTTGCCGGTGTAGCCGCGCTGGGAGACGTCCTTGGCGTTGGAGGGCTCCCACTTGACGACGTACTCGTAGCGGCCGTCGCCGTCGACGTCGCCGACGCTCAGGTCGTTGGCGGCGTACGTGTACGCCTCCCCGGCCGGGGTCACCCCGTCGGCGGGCTTGCGCAACGGCAGGTCGTACGAGCCGGCGGACCAGGGGTTGACGGCGGCGCCGCGCCGCCCCTCCCGGCCGCGGGTGACGGGGGCGACCTGGTAGCGGGAGGCGGGCGCGCCGGCGGGATCGAGGTAGTTGGTGCTGTCGGTGACGGTGGCGATGGGACGGCCGTCGCGGTAGACGCGGAAGTCGGCACCGCTCACGCCGGTGGCGCCGTGCCCGGTCACCTCGTCGCCGAGCAGCCGCCAGCTCAGGAACACCCCCTGAGTGGTGGCCGCGGCGACGAGGCCCCGGTCGAGATGTTCGAGCTGGACACCCTTGCCGGGCCGGTGCTCGCCGGCGTCGGCCGGCGCCGCCGGGAGTGCGGCGCACACCAGGGCGGCCACGGCGGTCACGAGGGCGCGGCGGACGCCGCGGGGAGGTCTCATGTGGGTACGGGCTCCCGAGGCCGGGAGGCGGCCCCCGCGTCCGCCTGCATGGATTAAAACGATCAAACGTATGGTGAGATTATGCGCGAGTCGGGAGCCTGTCAACGGTGGGTGTCAGGCGTATTCGTGGGTTGAATCGATTCGGTTCCTCCAGGGACCGGTCCACTCACCAAGGCAGCACGTTCCAGGCCGTGAGGAGGAGCAGCGAGCCGAGTCCGAAGTCGAGCACGAAGCAGAACTCGGCGAGTGAGCGGTCGACCACCTTGTCACGGTGATAGGTGACCGCGTCCCAGACGGCGTGTCCGATGGCCGCGCCCGCCGCCAGGTGCGCGGCCAGGAACGGGCCGGTCATCATCGCGGACAAGGCGACGGCGCTGAACCCGGCGAACCCGAGGACCTGGATGACGAGTTCGCGTCGGTCGATCCGGGAGCCGCGGAGGAACCCGTACACCGCGAACCCGGCACCCATGGCGAGCAGTGTCGCGGTCGGGTCCAGCCCGGTGGCCTTGGCGACGACGACGGCGAGGACCGCGACCCCCAGCATCACCCAGCCGCTCCGGCGGGAGCCGAGCGCGGCGGCGGCCAGGTAGCACATCGCCGCCAGGATGATGATCATCGCGGTCACGTGGGAGTCCAGGCCGCCCGCGGCGTTGCCGATCAGCGCGAGGAGGCCGACCGCGCTGGGCCAGCGCGCCAGAAGATGACCGCCGATGCCCGGACGACGGCGGGAGTCGTGTCGCGGCAAGGCGGGGCGGTCAGCGGGGTCATGAGGGCTGCCGGGTCTCGTCGTTCTGTTCATGGCGACACCTTGAGCCCGGACGCCGCTCACTGACCCCGTGCGGTCTGTCATGGAAAGAGCGTGCACATCGCGTGAGGGGGGTGTTCTCGTTCAGACCCAGCCGTTCTCGCGCGCGGTCCGGTAGGCGTCCCTGCGGGACCCGGCCCCCAGTTTGCCGGTGATGGAGGCGAGGTAGTTGCGGACCGTTCCCTGGGAGAGGAACAGCGCGCGGGCCACCTCGCGGATCGGCTGGTCCTCGCGGGCGACCGACAGCACCTCGGTCTCGCGCGGCGTCAAGGGCGACGGTGGCGCGGTGAGCGCGTCGGCGGCCAGCACCGGGTCCACATAGCGCTTCCCCTCGTGCACCCGGCGTACGACGTCGGCCAGCGCGGTCCCGGGCGCCCCCTTCGCGAGGAACCCGCGAGCGCCCGACGACAGGGCCTGCCGCAGCACGAACGGGCGACCGTGACCGGTGAGGATCACTCCCGCGCAGGCGGGGAGCGCCCGGCCGAGTTCGGTGATCACGCCGATGCCGTCCACCTTCGGCATCTGCAGGTCGACGACGGCGACATCCGGCCGGTGCGCCAGCCCCCGCTCGATCGCCTCCCGGCCGTCCGCGGCAGTGGCGACCACCTCGATGTCGGGCTCTCGTTCCAGCAGCGCAGCCAGCGCGGCCCGGATCAGCTCCTCATCCTCGGCGATGAGCACCCGGATCGTCGTCGCGTTCACCGTGGCGGGATCCGGCCGGGCGGGTACTCCACCCGCACCTCGAATCGCCCGTCGGCGACCGGTCCGGCGACCAGACGTGCGCCGGCGGCCGCACAGCGGGCCGCGAGCGAGGCGAGACCGGTGCCGCCGACCGGGTCCCCCTGCGCCGCGTCGCGATCGCGTCGTACACCATCGTTCACGACCATCAGTGTGGGGTACGGCGGCGTGCCGGCGAAAGTGATCGACACCGTCCGGGCGTCGCTGTGCCGGAGCACGTTCGTCACCGATTCCCGCACGACGGCGGCCAGCAGCCGGGACATGGAGTCCGGCATCCGCGCGATGTCGCCGGCGTCGGCATCGATCGTGGTCTCGATCCCGGCCGAGGCCAGGACGAGTCCGGCCGACGCGAGCTGGGGGGACAGACCGGCGACGGTCTCGCCCTGCACCGCCTGCCGGGCCTCCGCCAGGGTGGCCGCCGCGATCTTCCGGATCTCGTCGCTCTCGGCGGCCGACCTGGCCGGCTCCCCAGCCGCGAGGCCGGCGGCCAGCTCGGCCTTGAGGGCGATGATGCCGAGGCGGTGGCTGAGCACGTCGTGCAGTTCACGACTGACGCGCAGCCGCTCCTTCGCGATCGCCAGCTCGGCCTCGGCCTCACGACCGGCCTTGGCCACCCACAGCAGCCGCAGCAGCCACACGGGAACCTGCCCCATGAGCCACACGACCGCGGCGCAGCCCAAAGTGATCAGCACATTCGCGGGCACGGAACCGCCGAAGACGACACCGCCGGCCATCGCGGCGACGCCCAGGACGATCGCCACCACGACCCCCGCCCGCAACGTCACCAGAGCGCTCGCCCCGATGGCGCATCCCGCCAGCCATGACCACGGCTCCTGACCGGTCTCCGCCCACGCGAATGACGGCAGCCACAACGCGAGAGAGACGATCGACAGCAGACCCACCAGCCGCGGTCTGGTTCCCGGCGACGGCGCCGGGCTGACGGCGCTGCGGAGCACCAGCACCAGAGCCATGCCGAACACCACGAGCCCCCCGGCGAACGCCGCGGTGAGCAGTGCGGACGGCGGCCGGGTCAACGACCATGGGATGACCAGCGCCCACGCGAAGTTGACGATCAACGCGCCGAGCACGATCAGCCGAGGGCTCGATGAACCCGCCCATCGGGTACGCCTCATCGGTCTCCTTCTGCGTGGGCCGGCGGATAGGCGGCCAGTCTCGGCGGCGCGCCGGCCGGCCGACAGATGACAACTGTCAGCACTACCAGATGCGGATCGGGGAGAAGTCCGGCACGACCGCTCGCCGCGGAGGTGGAGCAGATCCGTCGTGGGTGATCGTCGGGTAGCGCAGCGGTTCCTCGACCTCCGCGGCGACCATCTTCGGGTCTTCGCTCGCGCGGAGGAGGGCCAGTTCGGCGGAGTGCTGGAGCAGGGCGAACGTGCCCACGGTGGCCGGTTCGCCGGCCAGGACGTACGCACCCGCCGGCGAAACGCTCGCCCCGTGACTCGACGTAGGCGGCGCCGGCAAGGGCCACGCGACCGGACCGGGGAGAACCGCGGGATGCCGCGCGGGTTCGACGGTGTCCGCGACGTTGCCGGAGGGCTCGACTACACCAGTGCGTGCGGAACTCCTGCGAGCAGATCTTCGTGACCGACGACGACGCGGTGAGCCCCGGCTCCCCCTTGCGCAGAGGGGAAGCCGGGGCCTGGAGCCAGCCGGACCTGGGCCCCGACCGGCGGCTCAGCCGTAGTAGTCACGGATTTCCCAGAAGCGGGAGGGGTGGCTGTCGCAGGTGTACTGGACGGCCTCGATGTTGTTCTCGGTGCTGACGCCGCCGGCGATGGTGAGGCATTTGCCGGTCTGAACGTTCCGGAACTGGATGTGCTGGCCGACCTGACTGCCGAGCGCCCAGTAGCGCGAGGGGTGGCTGTCGCAGGTGTACTGGAGGGCGACGATGTTGTTGTCGGTGCTGACGCCGCCGGCGATGGTGAGGCATTTGCCGGTCTGACGGTTCTTGACCTGCAGGTACGCGCTGGAGTAGCCCCAGACGTCCCAGCGGCGTGAGGGGTGGCTGTCGCAGGTGTACTGGACGGCGTGGACGTTGTTGTCGGTGCTGACGCCGCCGGCGATGGTGAGGCATTTGCCGGTCTGCCAGTTCACGAGCTGGACGTTCGACGCCGCCCAGACGGCCGTGGACGACGGTGCGGCGGACGCCGGGGTGGCGGTGGTCGCGCCGAGGGCGAGGAGGGGAGCGATGACGGTTGCCGCGCGAAGGATGTGTGACTTCATGTGACACAGCGTGCGGGCGTGGGGCCGGCATGGCTTGAGTACCTCGTACTCAATGTGCCCCTTGGGTGGGTTGCTCCGGGGAGGTTGCGGCTTGGGCGGCAATGAAGATCTCGAAGGCGGGGATCGCAACGCGACCACGGCCACGAGCTACGGTCTGCCTGCCGCGGGATGAGCGGCCATGAAGACGGAACGTCCCCCCGCCCTGCCGGGCAGGGGGACAATGGACCGCCGCGGGTCACACCGGGCGCTTGGCACCCGATTCGCCGTCGGCCAGCACCATGGCCCCTTGCGGTGATGGTTGTTGCGGCTTGCGGATCACGGTATCCGCATGCGCAGGAGTGACGCCCAGCGCCAGCACGGCGACCAGGCCGGCGGCCGCAGCGGCGGCACGGCGAGTCCAGGTGCGGGTCTTCATACGGTCTCCAGTCGGCCGATGATCACGACAGTACTGTCCACCAGCGTCAGTGCTACCTCCCCGTCCGTCCACCCCCGAAGGGCCGAGTGGCCACAAGCGGACAGGCCCTCGCACCCGCAGCCGTTCACGACGGCTACGGGCTCGCGTCGGTCTCGGTCCAAGAGGCCGAGACCGGTATCCGATATGGGGGAGCACTTCCTCGGTCTTCTCTCGTGAGGAGGCGGTGGGCTCGTTGCTGGAGGAACTGGCACGGCGTGAGGCTGTGGCCCGGCAGCGGATGGGGGAGATCCGCAAGCAGATCGTTGTGTTGGAGTCACAGCTGGAGGGCGGGCACGACCGGCTGTCACGGCTGGTGATCACGCGCGAGACGGTGGAGGAGATCCTGGGCGCGGCTGCCCGGCTCGTCCAGGAGCCCGTGCGAGCGGCCGAGGTCGTCGACGCGGCCAGAGCGGGTGGTGCGGTGCCGGTGCTCGGTGTGGTGTTCATGCCGACCGGACCCGGTGGTCCCCGAGGTGGCCGCGCAGGCCGACGGCGGCTCATGGGATGACATCCCTCCGTCATTCGCCTCGTCACCGGACGGGGGGTGTGGCGGGGCTCTAACGCCGTCAGGTTCGTCGACGCCTTCTACGGCGGGCAGATCCTGCTGCCGTGCACCGGGTTCACGGTTGACCGCCCAAGCCGCCGCGTTACCATCCCGGTGCCGCGACGGCATCGACCGCGCGAGATCAAAGCACAGTCCAACCTGCAAGAAGGCCGCCACGCCCCGGCCCGGCGGATCTTCCACGGCAAACGCGGCCACCTGTACCAGCGCTACCACGAAGGCATGGAAGACCAGCTCGGCGCACTCAGCCTGGTCCTCGACGCCGTGGTGCTGTTCGACACCCGCTACATGGAATGCGGCCCTTGGGAGACCCCGGCGATGTTCATGACGATGAGATCAACGGCTGACAGGCCTGCCACCTCGCAATTCAGCCATGGATCGGCGGCGAGGACTCGACGGTGACGCCGCATACAGCGTGTCTGCCGGGCTTGGTCAAGGGGAGCGTCCTGGACCGGAGGTAGTGCTGGGTCTACCGGCGTTTCTCGCCTCAGCGCCCATGTGCCAAGATCCTCGCGCCGGTTGGATTGAGGCATGACATCGACAGATATGGTCCAGTTGTGGTCGGTGAGCAGGGTGTACGGCTCCGGCGACCAGGCGGTGGCAGCGCTGGACGCCGTGACCACCGGATTCGCGCCGGGCACCTTCACCGCGGTGATGGGCCCGTCCGGCTCGGGCAAGTCCACCTTGCTGCACTGCGCCGCCGGGCTGGACCGGCCCAGCGACGGGAAAGTCGTCATCGACGGCACTGACCTCGGCACGCTGACCGAGAATGAGCTGACGCTGCTGCGCCGCGCTCGGGTCGGGTTCGTCTTCCAGTCCTTCAACCTGGTCTCCGCCCTGACCGCGGAGCAGAACGTCGCCCTCCCACTCCGCCTGGCGGGGCGCCGGCCCGGCGTGGAGCAGGTGCGTGCGGCGCTGGCCGAGGTCGGGCTGGCCGAGCGGGCCAGGCACCGGCCCAGTGAGCTGTCCGGCGGCCAGCAGCAGCGCGTGGCGATCGCCCGCGCGCTCGTCACCAAGCCCGCGGTGATCTTCGCCGACGAGCCGACCGGCGCTCTGGACACCGCGACCTCCCGATCCGTACTGAAGCTGCTGCGCGGGATCGTCGATCACCAGAACCAGACCGTGATCATGGTGACGCACGATCCGGTCGCGGCCGCGTACGCCCACCGGGTGCTGTTCCTGGCCGACGGCCGGGTGGTGGACGAGCTCACCGGAGCCCCGGGGCCGGAGACGATCGCAGCCCGGATGGCGAGCCTTGAGGCAGCGGCATGCTGAAGCGAGCCAAGAAGCATGTCGCAGCGCCGCGCACAGCATGGCAGGTCCAGGGCGCGACAGGCCGCCGGGGGCGCGGTGGCGGTTCACTCGCCCTGGCCTGGGATCTGGCGCGCGGCCGTTGGGGCAGCCTGGCCGGCACCTTCCTCGCGCTCGGCCTGGCGGTCGGCATCCTGTCCATGACGGGACTGGTCTTCGCCTCCGCCCAGCCTCAGGTTCCCGCCCGGTACGCAGGCACGGCCGTCCTGGTCAAGACACCCTCCACCGGCGGAGAGATCAACGGCTTGTTCTACCCGGACAAGCCCTGGTCGCCCGAGCAGGCCCGGTCCCTGGCCGAGCGGCTCGGCCGGATCCCGCAGGTGGCGGCGGCCGTGCCCGACCACGCCTTCTACGCCCAAGCGGTCATCGGCGGCAAACCCGTCGCGGGTGACACCCAGGGTTACCTGTGGCCCAGCGCCGCGCTCGCGCCGTACCGGCTGGCCGCGGGCAGGCCCCCGGCCGGCCCCGGTGAGGTCGTCGTGAGCCGCGCGCTCGGGCTGGCACCAGGCCGACAGGTGACCGTACTCACCGCCGACGGGCCGGCGTCCTACTCGGTGTCCGGCACGGTGGCGGGCCCCGGCTACTACTTCGCCCAGGCGCGGACCGGCGGGGTGCGAGTCATCGGGCTGGTGGCCGAAGCCGGTGCGGACGTCGCGGCGATCGAGCGTGCGGCCCGAGCCGTCGTCAGCGCCGAGGGGCTGGTCCTAAGCGGTGAGGCCAGATCGGCGACCGAACCTGTGGCGGACGTACAGACACGGTGGTTCGGCTACCAGATCCTCAGCGGCATGGCGATCCTGGTGGCGTTCACGGCCGTGTTCATCGTGGCCTCCACCTTCGCGTTCGGCGTCGCACAGCGGCGCAGGGAGTTGGGGTTGCTGCGGACGGTGGGCGCGACCCCGCGTCAGATGCGTGCCCTGATGCACGGCGAGGCGCTGGTGGTCGGCGTGGCAGCCGCCGCGGTCGGGGTCGCTGCCGGTACGGCGTGCGCTCCCGGCTTCGGCCAGACCCTCGTCGATCTGGGATTCCAACCGCGGAGTTTCGCCGTGGAGATCCGGCTGTGGCCGATGCTCGCATGCTTCGCCGCCGGGCTGGCGGTGGCCCAGCTCGGGGTATGGGCGGCTTCGCGACGGGCCGCGAAGGTGGCGCCGCTGGAGGCGTTGCGCGAGGCCGCGGTGGACGAACGCCCGATGACGGCCGGCCGGTGGGTGTTCGGAGCGTTGTTCACCCTCGTGGGGGTGGTGGTCGGTGTCTTCATCGCCGGTGAGTCCGACAGCGTGATCCAGTACGCCTTCTACGCGGCGGGATCGCTGATCGTCGGGCTCTCGCTGCTCGCGCCCGCGGTCATCCCGCCGCTCGTGCGCACCGTGTCGTGGCCGGTCCGCAGCGGAGCGATCGGCATGCTGGTGCGCCAGGGCGCACTGACCGCTGTGCGGCGCACCGCCTCGACAGCGGCGCCGGTGCTGGTCACGGTCGGTTTCGCGGTGCTGGTCACCGGGATGGTGGAAACCAACGTCGGGGCCAACGGGCTGCGCCGTGCCGCCGCCGTCCAGGCGCAGTGGGTGCTCGCGCCGCAGGACACACCGGGCCTCACCGACGCCGCGGTCTCGGCCGCGGGAGGCTCCTCCACGCTGCCGACCACCGTCTACACAGGCGACAGACCCTTCAGCGCGATCGGCGTGGCAGGCAAGCGCAAGGCGGACGTGATCGCCGGAGACCTGCAGGACCTGCGAGGCGGCCAGACGATGGCCGTGGCCGAGTGGGCCGCTCGCGAGCGCGGTTGGCGCGTCGGCACCGCCGCGCCGATGGTGTTCGAGGACGGGCGAAGCCTGCGGCTCACCGTGGTCGCGGTGCTCAAGAAGGTCCCAGCCGACATCCTGCTGACTCGCCAGACTGTACGCGACCACGATCCATCTGCACTGACCGAACCCGTCTACCTCCCCGCCCCCACGGCTGTCCCGGCGGACACCGCAGCCGTCATCGAGAAGGTCACCGACCGGATGGCCAGCATCGAGGAACATGAAGACGAACTGGTCTGGGTCTTCGTGCTCATCCTGGTCGGGCTGTCGGTGGGCTACAGCGCCATCTCCATCGCCAACACGCTGCTGATGGCCACCGCCAACCGGACCACCGATCTGCGCACGCTGCGGCTGTCGGGCGCGACCACCGGCCAGGTGCTGCGGACCGTCGCCCTGGAGTCGACCCTGGTGGTCGCGATCGGCGCGCTGCTCGGCATCGCGGTGGCCGTGACGGCGCTGGTCGGTATCACCACAGGACTGACCAACATGATCGGCATGACCGTCAGCATGATCCTTCCCTGGCCGATCATCGGCGCGGTCATCGGCATCTGCCTCCTGCTCGCCGTCGCCGCCTCGGTCATCCCAGCCAGAACCGCGCTACAGCCACCCCGCCCGTAGCGACATGGCAGCTCGGGTCACGCATGGCCTGGCCGTCAGAGACCCCGCGGCCACGGCCGCGCAGTGGGCCGAGGCCGACCGCTACGACCCGGGCGCGGTCGACGCCGACGGCCGCTGGCGGCTCCGGTTCCGCGCGTACGCGATCCGCAGCGACAAGGGTCGCACCATCGTGGACGCCGGGATCGGTCCGGCGGACGGCCCGGCCGTCTCGTGGGCGCCCGTGCCCGGTGTGCTCCCCGAGTCGCTCGCCGCCGCGGGCATCGGCCCGGCCCAGGTAGACACGGCGGTCAGAGAGATTTGGAACGGAATCCGGCGTTAGTGGGGTTCTCCCAGGTCAGTGAACCCCTGTCGTTGCGGTCTTCCGGACGTGGGTAACGCCGGATTCCGTTCCATCGCACAGGCGGTTGGCGGCGAAGATTGATCATGATGCGGGAGGCGACCCTGGGTCTCGAGGTGGTGAAGGTGCGGCGGGCGGCTGGTGCCGGTCTGGGATGATCTGAGGCATGGCGCGTGGTGATGGCGGCGGCAGGGATGGCAAGGGGGAGCCCGAGGGGCGGCCGATGAGCGACGTGGACCGCATGAAGGACGGGCGGGCCGTATGCCTGTTGCTACTCGCCGGTCAGCAGCACACAGCCATCCTCGCCCCCGCCTTGGACAGCCCGATCGCGCCGAATGAGGCCCTCGGAGTCGTCCGGGCCACAGTCCGGCCCACCGGCGTCCTCATCGCTGTCCAGCCCGTAGGGGCCGAACGGCCCGTGCTCGCCCGGCCCGGTGGCGCCGGGCAGCAGGGCGCCCCCCTTGGCCCGGTGAAACCGGGGTTGAGGAACCCAGGAACAGCCGTTGGCGCTTAGAACGATCTTGGTCGAAGGGTGACGTCCGGCTTCGGCTTGTGATCCTCCTACCTGGAGGTCTCTGGCCCGTGGATGATGCGATGGATGGTGGAGCGTCCGACGCTGTACTCGGTGGCCAGGTCGGCCAGGGACACCTCGCCCTCGGCGTATCGGCGGCGGATGGAGCGCCGGGCGGTTCGGGCAGTTTGGGTTGCTTGCCCTTGAGCTTGCCGTTCTTCTTGGCCAGCGCCATGCCCTCGCGGGTGCGCAGGTTCCCGAGGTTGGCCTCGAACTCGGCGACCATGGCGAGGGTCTGCAAGAACGGCCGCCCGAACGGGTCGTTCCAGTCGTAGACCGAGCCGCCGAGTCCGAACAGGACGCCGCGTCTGGACAGGTCGGTGAGGATCTGGTTGGCCTCGGCCATGTTACGGGCGAACCGGTCGAACTTGGTCACGGTGAACACCGACCCGTTCCAGACGGCGGCCAGCGCCTGGTCGAGGCCGGCGCGGTTGCGGCGGGAGGTGCCGGAGAAGCCGCGGTCGATGTAGATGCGCTCCTCGGGGATGCCGAGGGTCAGGAGCTGCTCGGTCTGGATCACGACGTCGTGCTCGTCGGTGGAGCAGCGGGCGTAGCCGACGCGGGTTCCGTTCACGCGCTCCAGTGTTCCGGATAGGGGGCCTTCACCGGAACAGCGTGTGGAACACCTATACGGAACACCCTGGCCTGGGGCTCTGTATCGGCTGGCGGGTGTTCCGATTGAGGATCCCCCTACGGAACTTCCGTTCACTCCAGCCGCTATCTTCCTGGTCAGAGGGCAGGTGACTTCCTGCTGGCGTCGGGTGCGGCGAAGTAGGCGGCGCTGTCGGCGTCCGTCGGGTAGTACGACTCGATCGCCACCTCGTCCAGGGTGATGTCCATCGGAGTGCCGAACGTGGTCGTCGTCGAGAACAGCCGCAGTTCGCGCCCGCCGAAGCGGAAGATCATCGGGATAGTGACCTCGGACTCGACCGGTTGACTCGCGTCCCCCGAATGGGGAGCCAGGAGTTCCTCGTAGAGCGCGGTGAGCTTGGGGTCGGGAGCTGTGGCGAGCTGCCGTCCGATCCGGATACGCAGCAGCGCACGCACCTGCGCCAGGTTGACGATGTGCGGAGCGAGCCCGCGCGGGTCCAGCCCCAGGCGCACCATGTTGATCGGCGGTACCAGCAGGTCGGGGGCGACGCTGGTGAGGAACGGGTCGATGGCGCGATTGCTCATCACGATGTCCCACCGGCGATCGATGGCCAGCGCCGGATACGGCTCATGCGCGCGCAGGACCCGTTCGATCGCGTCCCAAGCCGCCGCCAGCCCCTCCTGATCGAGCGGCCGCTCGGCATAGCGGGGGGCGAAGCCGGCAGCCAGCAGCAGCCGGTTGCGCTCTCGCAACGGCACGTCGAGCTGCTCGGCCAGTCGCAGGATCATCTCGGCGCTCGGGCGGGACTTGCCGGTCTCCACCAGGCTGACGTGACGAGCCGACACATCGGCGGCGATCGCGAGATCCAGCTGGCTGAGCCGCCGGCGATGCCGCCACTGCCGCAGCAGTTCCCCCACCGTGTACATGGACGACGATGCTACTCATCGAAAACCCGAACGCCATGAAATGCGATTTCATCGACAAATATCCCGGACGCTGGAAACACTGCTGCCCGTGACTACGCAGAACATGACCCACGACAACAAGAGCATCGTCCAGCAAGCGCTGACCGCACTGGTCGCGACCGGCGACGTCGACGCGCTCGCGCCATTGCTCAGCGACGACTTCCTCCACCACCGTCCGGACGCGACCTCCAAGACGAAGTCAGAATGGCTGGCCGCCGTGGGCGCCGCACTCGTCCCGCTGGCCGGCATGCAGGTCGAGATCCAGCATGTGCTGGCCGACGGCGATCACGTTGTGATGCATTCGCGGCGCCAGCTGCCCGGTGCCGGGCCGGAGATCACGGTCGTCGACATCTTCCGGCTCGACGACGGTCTGATCACCGAGGTATGGGAGATCATCGAGCCAGCGTCCCAGGCGGCCGCCAACCTGACATGGTGGGAGAGTCGCTGATCTCCGACCCGGCCGCAAGCCGGCGGCCGCGGCCGTGAACACCGGGACATCGGGGACGGCACCATGCCCCACAGGCCGTGACCGCAAGCCTGGGTTCTACACCCCCTCCTCGTCCACGCCGTCGTCGGGAAGGTCAGGGATCTCGCTGAGCGGCCGCAGGCCTTCGGCCGGTGTGGAGGAGGAGATGGAGTATCGGCCCAGGACGTTGAGATGGGCGTGGCCGAGCGGAGACAGCCGGGCGGCGTCGGAGTCCTTGACCAGGACGCCTTCGGCGCACAGCCGGTCGACCGCGGCCGACAGGTACTTCGAGTTCCACAACGCGACCGCGTTGACGACCAGCCCCAGAGCCGCTAGTTGATCTTCTTGCCCTTCGCGGTACGCCTTGCGGATCTGCCCGTTGCTCCCGTGGTAGATCTTGCGGGCGAGCCGGTGCCGGGACTCCTGGACAGTGAGCTGCTTGTTCAGCCTGCGGCGGTAGGTGTCGTCGATCGGGTCCAGGGTCGACAGCAGGTGGAGGGTCTTGTCGATGCGGCCGTACTCGGCGAACGCCTGCCCGAGCGGGGTGGGCCGTCCGTTGCGGGCGAACATGCGCAGCAGGTCGTAGGCGCGGACCTGGTTGGTGACCAGCGACCCCGCGACCCGGGTCATATCCGACCACTGGGTGTGAATCTTCTGCCGGTTGATCCTGTTGCGGCCGATCGCCTCCAACGGCCCGTAGTCGCTCGTGGTGTTGCTGTCAGCACCTCCGAGCGCCAGAACCGCTGGTCGCCCAGGTCGGCGAAGCGGGGCGCGAACCGGTAGCCGAGCATGGAGGAGATCCCGAACACCGTGTCCGAATCGGACGCCTGGTCGGTCGTGACGACCTCGGGCTGCGGACCGGCATCGATGTTGATCACAGTGTCGAGATGTACAGCGAGTCGCGCGGCGTGCCGGGCACGACCATCTGCCCGATCCCCATCACCTGATCATTTACTGCGTTCAAGAGCGTCAGGCCGCGCTTGTACCCGAAGTACTTCGGCGATGGGGCGGCGTTGATCGTCTGGACCGGGACGACGAACCGCAGCCCGTCGACCCAGGCCAGCAGCCCGCCGCCCCACAGCGCCACGATCGGCACGGTGCGCTGAGCCTGGATGAGGATCGCGTTGGCGGCGGCGTGCGTCTCGGCCCGCACGTAGTTCTGATCGACATGCGACAGGCGGCCTCGGGTCAGCGCCTCGTCCCCGTCCTTGATCACCGGGGTGAGGCCGACGTTGCAAGCCTCGCTGATCAGCAGCGCCACCAGCGGATCGGGGCAGGTCGTGCATGCGCGTGGAGATGTCAGCCAGGTGCACATAGGCGTCCAGGAACCCGGTCCAGGAGTGCACCTCCAGCAGCAGCTCGGGCAGATCGATGCGCGGCAGCATCGCCTGACAGGCCGCGCGCAGCCACTTCAGCGATGAGCTCTCACCCAGCGCGCCGAGCTTCTCCACCGACAACCGGGCGTGCCCATCGGCCGGGGTGACCACCCGGACCAGGGCGTCGTCACCGGCCTCCTCGAGACGGCCGGCCATCTGCCGCCACGCCGCGTCCAGCGCCAGCAGCTTGGCGTCCAGATGCGCCTCGACCGGATCGGTGAGCGACAGGGAGGCCAGCACGTCCTCGCTGATCGCCTCCCACGCCTTGCCGTCCAGCAGGTGGGCGCGCGGGTCGGCCCACCGCAGCGACGGCGCGGCGAACACGTCCCGCACCTGCAGCGCCCGAAACAGCCCCTCCAGGACACAGACCACATACGCGTCACGGTCCACCGCCCCCTTGGCCAGTTCGGGGTTGGCGAACACCGACCGCTTCCACGCCGCGGTCACCAGGGACTCGTCGATCTCCTTCGGGAGGAGCGGCTTACGAGAGACGTGCCGGCGCGCCAGCTCCGGCAACCTGCGCACCGCGGCCAGGACCTTGCGGCCTCCGGCCGCCGCGCCCAGGGCCTTCGACTCGCCCAGCAGCTTCAAAAACGGGCGGACGGTGTTGTACTTGTCCACCAGCGCCGCGCGCAGCGCCGTCTCGGCCGCGCCGTCGTCGTCGGGGACGAGCTCGTCGACCTGTTCCAGCGCGGCCAGGACCTGCTCCTTGCTCGCCCCGGCTTCGGCGGTGACGGCCGTCCACAGCGCCGCGACATCCAGGTCTGCGCCCGCCTCGGCGACCAGGTCGAGCTGCTCGATGAGCACCCGGCCCGCCCGGACAGCAGCCGGGAGGCCTTCTCCAGCTTCGGCAGCATCGACAGCCGGTCGCCCGAGGATTTGCGGCGCGCCGGCGAGATCAGCCGCGAGGCCATCAGCAGCGCAAACAGATCCAGGGCGTCGTCGATCGCCTCAGCCTCCAACGACCGGGTCACCGCCAGCATCGTCGCGGTCTTCCTCGGTTCGTTCAGACGCGCCAGCAGCGGCGCTTTGCTGCCCGCCCCATACTTGGCGAGCGTCTTCATCCGCCGGACCGGCACCTTATCGACCCGCACCCGCCCCAACCGGAACCGGGCGATGTCGTCCACCCGCTGCAGCGCCCGCGCCATCTCCGTGCCCGACTGCCGCTTGGGCGCCTGCCGCAGCCGCTCCAGCTCCGACATCCGCGCCCCTTCAGGAACCACCAGCAGCCCCGACAGCTGGCGCCGCAACGCCGGATCAGCGCGCTCCACCTGACGCGCCACCGTCGCGTACAAGCGCTCGTCGGCCTGCTCCCGGACGCTGGCCACCAGCCGTTCCAGCACCGTCACCCCGGGCAGCAGCACCCGATGCCGGCGCAGCCACGCCACCGACTGATCGAACAACGCCGTCGGCCCCTCGGCATGCGTCCACGCCCGGCCGTGCAGAAACGTCCGGAACCGCCTCGCCAGCACCCGCCCCTCCCACGACTCGTGATCAGCAAAGTCGTGGTAGCCGTAGGCGTCCCGGATCATCCACGCATGCTCATACGCCGTCTTCGGCCGCTCGGAGTACCTCTTCACCTGCGAGGGATCGCCGATCTGCAGCTGCTCGGCCAGATAGTCCACCACCGACCACGGCACCGCCAGCGGATCCTCCAGGAACAGCCCCTTGTAACGGACCGTCCCGATCTGGACGGCCACGCCCAGGCGATGCGAGTCCTGGCGCGACTTGGCGATCACATCGCGATCGAACGCGTCCAGGAAGAAGAACTTCTCCAGATCCGACAGCGACGGCAGCTCCTCGAACGCCGAGTACGCCTTGAGCTGGTCATTAGACAGGAACCCCACAGGCATGAGCGACGACGATAGCCACGCCGCCTATCACCCAGTAACCACCAGACAGACGCCAAATGTCAGGTTCCTTACCAGACATGATCAAGCCTGGCTCGCGCCCCAGGCGAGCAAGATCATTCTCGGCGCCAATGGCTGTTCTTGGGTTCCTCAACCCCGGCCTACGGGCCGTAGCCCCACATGCTCGCTCTGAGCTGGGGGAACAGTCGTAGCGTACATTTTTCGTTCCGCCACGCTCTGACCCGGAAACGAGCAGGCCCGCACCGGGAAGGTGCGGGCCTGCTCGTGGCGGTGCTTCGTCAGGCGGAAACGATGTTCTCGGCCTGCGGGCCCTTCTGGCCCTGGGTCACATCGAAGGCCACCTTCTGGCCCTCGTGCAGCTCGCGGTAGCCGCCCTGAGAGACGATGTTGGAGAAGTGGGCGAAGACGTCGGCGCCGCCGCCGTCCTGCTCAATGAAGCCGAAGCCCTTTTCCGAGTTGAACCACTTCACGGTTCCGTTAGCCATGTCGATCTCCTCTTGATAGGTGCAGAACCGGAATCCGCTCTGTACGAATCCCGCGTCGCCGCGATAAGCCCACCCGGAGAAGACCGGCAACAAAAAATGCACCTGTCGCTACGTAGCGTCAGGTGCACACAAGTTTCATGGGGTACCACAACTGCAACTAGACACAACCTAGCACACCTTCAGCTGTGAAGCGTACGCCTCCTCGTGGGCGGGGGCCGCCGCCCTCATAATCAACCCCCTCGAGTCGCGCGAACGGCCGGCTGATGCCGGTGCATCGCGTCGTCGCACAGCGGCTGGTCACTGTGACATACCGGGTGAGGTCCCTGTTGTCCCACGGGACCACGTCGACGCATGGGTGCGCCGCCTACCTGAGGCATGCGCACCCGGACCCGTGGTATGTGAGGGCCGGCCGCCGCCCGATCGGCTGCTGTTCATCGAGACGCTCCGCCCACCTGCTTGATCGCACTCTGCTACTGACAATGGTGTCGCGGCCCGCTGACACTCTCCTGTCGCTCAACATGTGCCCCCGGCCGTCCGGTCGCCCCGGAAGGCACAGACGGACGCGGGAGGACCATCACGGTGTAATGCCGAGGTGTTGCTTGATCGTTTGAGGGCGTCCGGGCGTGTTCGCGAATCCTGAGGGTGCACGAAAGAAGCTGGCGGAGCAGTGCCGATGTTCGGGGCGCGGGTCTGACGGGCGGCGGCCGGGACCGGCCTCCAGAGCCGCACGCCCGGCCGCCGACCCGCCGGACCCGCACCCTCGGTAGAGGTTCCAGCCGAGACATCCTTCTTCCGCCAACGAACAGTGACCCGCGGGTCGCCCCCCGCCCTCTAGCTTCGGCGAAGGCACCAGCGGCCGGTGGACGGAAGCACGGCCATGAGTAAGGCTGCAGCCGCTGAAACAGCCGTCAGCGGACTCGCGACGAAGAGGGGCACGATCACTGAGGCGGGTGTGTCCACCGTCAGTTCCCCACCCGTCGCAAAGAATTGCACGATGGCACTCGTGCCATGCAGAGCCAGCGTGCCGCCGGATATCGCGATCATCCGACGCCCGGACGCGTTGCGCTGGGACAGCAGCCGCGCGCCCATGGCGAGCACGATCGCCTCTGCCACACTCACCGCCAGATTCGCCAACATCAAAAACCCGAACGGCTCACCGGGGAAGCGTAGGAACATTTCGGCGGCCTTGAAGATCATGACCATAAGCCCCGGAATGCACAGCAGTGCCAGGGTTATCGCGGCGGTCGCGGTGCCGCCACCGTGCCTGGTCGCCGCCATCGGACCTTCCATGGGATGCCCGGGATGGGGAGGCTTTGCGCCTGCGCGCCCATCCGCCGGCTCCGCCTCGGCACTGGGGCGTCGTGGGTCTGCCTTGCCGGCGTCGTGGTTCGCTCGATCACCGTGCACGCTTCCGCCAGTCTCGCCGCCAGTGGGGTCTGGTGGTTCAGGGGCGCTTGACCAGGTCGAGGTGCGAATCACCGTGCCACGTTCGCTGATCATGGCGGTGATGCCCGGCGGGAGCCAGCGGGTGGCGTCGGCTGCGGGTGCCTCCAATTGGTCGAGGATGTCCTCTAGCTTCGGCCGGTCGGCCGGGGCTTTGGCCAGGCAAGAGCGCAGCAGGGGCGCGATGTCAGCGGGGATTCCGTCGAGGTTGGGTTCTTCGTGGACGATCCGGTAGACGATCAGGTCGGCCCTGCCGCCGCCGAACGGTCCGATGCCGGTGGCGGCGTAGGCGAGCACACACCCGAGAGAAAACACATCGCTTTCCGGGCCGATCCGACCGGCCCGGGCTTGTTCAGGAGACATGAATCCGGGGGTGCCGATGATGCGTGTGGAGGCATGCACGGCGTCGAGAGCCTTGGCGATGCCGAAGTCGATGACGCGCGGTCCGTCGTCGGCGAGGATCACGTTGCGGTGGGTGAGGTCACGGTGGACCAGGCCACTTGCATGGATCGCGGCCAGTCCCTCGGCTAGGCCCGCCCCCAACACACGGACCGCCGAGGCCGGCAGCCGTCCGTGCGCTGTGACGGCCTCGGCCAGAGAAGGGCCGAGTATGTAGGCGGTGGCCAGCCAAGGCGGATCGGCGTCGGGGTCGGCGTCGACCACCTGGGCGGTGTAGAAGCCGCCGACCCGGCGGGCTGCCGTGACCTCCTCGGCGAACCGACGACGGAACTCCGCATCGCCGGCTAGTTCAGCGTGCACCACTTTCACCGCGACTGCGCGGCCGCCGCGGGAGCGGGCCAGGAAGACCCGGCCCATCCCGCCGCTGCCCAGATGACCGATCAGCCGGTACGGCCCTATCTGTCGGGGACCGCCATTCCGAAGAGGATCCATCGCCCCATACTCCTGCCCAAGAGCTCCGGCGTCCGGCTGATCTTCGCATCTGTATAACGCCCCCGAGTGGAGGGCCGTCCTCGGCCGGGGTCGGCGGTTGAGGAACCGGCGGACAGCCGTTGGCGCTGGCAAGGATCTTGGATCCTTGCCATTGAAAGGCGGCACGTTCTTTCGGCAACGCCGCCGGTCGCGACGCGGGCGGTCTTGATGATCGTAGAGAGAAGGTGCTTTCGGCTGTGGCCAGGACGCTGTGGCCTGGACGGGTCAGCGGCCGAATCCGCGGCTGGGTCCGTCGTGGCCGCGGCTGGGTGGCGGCCGGTAGGCGTCGGACCGCTGGCGTCGGGCCGTGGGGGCCGGCCGGGTGGGGCTTTGCGCGGCGTGGCGTTGGCGTTCGGTGTGTTCGGTGCGGGCGGCGTGTTCGTCAGCGCTCCGCTCAGGCGCGAGGTCGGCGCGGCGCAGGGTTTCGCGTTGCAGGGCGGCGAGTTCGGCCTGGGCGCGCTGCTGGGTGTCCTCGCGTTCCAGGTCGGCGTGGCGGCGGCGTATGAGCGGCCAGACGGTCGCGGGTGGGGCCTGCTCGGCGGCGGCCCGGGCTTCCGTCTCCAGAGCGGGGCCTTGGGCGCGGACGGGCGCCAGGTGTTCGCGCACCCGGGCCTGCGTCTGGCGCAGGCCCTCGAGTTCGTCCTGGAGTTGGCGGCGGCGCGTGCGCTGCCACGGGCGTAGCTGGTCGAGCTCGCGCTGGATATGGCGTTCGCGGCCGCGCAGCTCCTCCAGGCGGGCGTGGCCGTCCTGGACGGCCTGGCGGGCCTGCTGCAGCCGGTCGGCGGCGGCGGCCGCGGCCTCGATCTGGCGCACCTGCGCGGCGCTCTGCTCACGGGCCTGGAGGAGGGCGCGCTCGGCGGGGCCGCCACCCTCACAGGCGTAGCAGAGCATCTCGTGTTCGGCGGCTTCAGCGGTGGCTGCCGCGGCGGCGACCTGCTCGGCCAGCCGGGCCGCGCGGGCGCCGAGTTCGGCATGAGGCAGCAGGCCGACGCCGAAGGGCTGCTGGCGCAGCGCCAGCAGGGCGCTGGCACGCCGTACGGCGGCCGCCGCCTCCTGCTGGGCTTCCTGCAGCCGGGCGCGGTCCTGGTATGCCTGCCGCTGATGAAGGAGGGCGGTGCGGTCGTCGGCCTCGACTTCGACGCCTCCAAGGCGTGGCC
>NZ_JBFAIA010000144.1:0-21275 GCF_040654455.1 Nonomuraea sp. NPDC050691 | reverse complement strand
CAACCTGCGCGGCATGTCCGGAAGCTGGCGCGACCTGACCGAGGCCGTGAACACGATGTCGTCGCGGGTGGCCGCGCAGGTGCGCGACATCGCCGCCCCGCACCGGGTCCGGTGCGGGGCTCCTCGCGACCTGCTCTTCGTGACGTGCTTCGCGTGACCGCGAACGCGGCCCGTCAGTCCAGGTAGTCGCGCAGCACCTGGGAACGGGACGGGTGACGGAGCTTGGACATGGTCTTCGACTCGATCTGCCGGATGCGCTCACGCGTCACCCCGTAGACCTTGCCGATCTCGTCCAGCGTCTTCGGCTGCCCGTCGGTGAGACCGAACCGCATGGACACGACGCCCGCCTCGCGCTCCGACAACGTGTCGAGAACGGAGTGCAGCTGCTCCTGCAGCAGCGTGAAGCTGACGGCGTCGGCCGGGACGATGGCCTCGGAGTCCTCGATGAGGTCACCGAACTCGCTGTCACCCTCCTCGCCCAGCGGCGTGTGGAGGGAGATCGGCTCGCGGCCGTACTTCTGGACCTCGACCACCTTCTCGGGGGTCATGTCCAGCTCTCGGGCCAGCTCCTCCGGCGTGGGCTCGCGGCCGAGGTCCTGCAGCATCTGCCGCTGGACGCGGGCCAGCTTGTTGATCACTTCGACCATGTGGACCGGGATGCGGATGGTCCGCGCCTGGTCGGCCATGGCACGCGTGATCGCCTGCCGGATCCACCACGTGGCGTAGGTGGAGAACTTGTAGCCCTTGGTGTAGTCGAACTTCTCCACCGCGCGGATCAGACCGAGGTTGCCCTCCTGGATCAGGTCCAGGAACAGCATGCCGCGGCCGGTGTAGCGCTTGGCCAGCGAGACCACCAGACGGAGGTTGGCCTCCAGCAGGTGGTTCTTGGCCCGGCGGCCGTCCTCGGCGATCCACTCCAGCTCGGCGCGGACGTCGACCGGCAGGCCGTCGGCCTCGCCACTGCCCAGCTGCTCCTCGGCGAACAGGCCCGCCTCGATGCGCTTGGCCAGCTCGACCTCCTGCTCGGCGTTGAGCAGGGGGACCTTGCCGATCTGCTTGAGGTAGTCCTTGACCGGGTCGGCGGTGGCGCCGGCGGCCGCGACCTGCGCGACCGGGGCGTCATCGTCGTCGTCGGACAGGATGAGGACCTCGTCCTCGCTCTTCTCCGTGACGGCCGCGGCGGCGGCGTCGGCGGCCTTGGGCTCGTCGTCGGCGTCGTCGTCGGTCTCCGGCTCGGCATCGCCCTCGGCGACGATGTCGTCGTCCTCGACCACGATGTCCTCGAGGTCATCGAGCTCCACGTCGCCGTCGAGCTCGATGTCCTCGTCGTCGTCGACGCCCTCCGCAGAGGTGGGCTTGGTCGGTGCAGGCCCGGCGCTGTCAGCCGCGACCTTCTTGGCGGCGGCCGGGGCCGCCTTCTTGGCCGCCGCGGGGGCGGCCTTCTTGGCGGGACCCGGCTTGGCCGGGGCCGCGGGCTTGGCGGCGGCCGGCTTCTTGGGCTCGGCGGGCTCGGCGGTTTCGGCTGCTCCCACGACCGCGGTCACGGTCTCGGGCTGCTGCTCCTTGGCGGCCGCCGCGCTCTTGGTCTTGACGGGGGCGGCGGTACGACGCTTTGCTGGTCCCCGAGACTTCTTCGGCGCAGCCGAATCCGCGGCGGTCACCACCACGGTCACGCCCTCTTTGCTGAGGTTCCGCAAGAACGCGGCGGCGTGCGACATGGGGATGTCCGCCTCCTCGAAGGCCTGGCGAACA
This sequence comes from Nonomuraea sp. NPDC050691, assembly GCF_040654455.1. Lineage (NCBI taxonomy): Bacteria > Bacillati > Actinomycetota > Actinomycetes > Streptosporangiales > Streptosporangiaceae > Nonomuraea > Nonomuraea sp. NPDC050691. The sequence goes on along the minus strand of NZ_JBFAIA010000144.1, from coordinate 19,523 downwards.
TCCTCGGACTCGAGGAAACCCTGCGAGCGCCCACGCTCGAGCAGTCGCTGAATGACGGGCTCGTTCAGCTCTTGTGGCTTCGAGCGAGTCGAACTTGCAGGCGACACGAACACCTCTCGAACGAACGCGTGGCGACAATGGACCCAGATGCCCGCTGGGGGGCTGTTGCCTCTCTCGGAGATCGGTGAGGCCGTGCGGACCGCGACGGACCTGCCCAGCATTGTGGCACGACCTCGCACTCCATACGGCCACCTCCCGGCGGTTGACCTCCACCCTAGGCCGACCAAGGCAGTAGTGCGTACGTAAGCGCGCCACTGATACCCGAAAGCAACCCTTATGACTGTTTCATTCAGTCACTCTTCGTGGCGGGCGGCACGTGGATGGCCAGGGCGGTAACGTCATCATCCTGTTCATATCCCGACAACATCCGGTCAACCAGGAAGTCCAGCAACATGTGCGGACTTCTCACGACCTCAGGTGGCGCTTCGGTCACAACACTGCAAATCTCTGCGAGTCCGGCGTCCAGCCCGCGCTTGCGGTTCTCCACCAGACCGTCCGAGTACAGCACCGCGGTGTGACCCGGCGGCACCACGAACCGGAACTGCCGGCGGCTCGTCGGCCAGCCCAGCGGCGTGCCGGGCTGGGCCTCGCAGAGCATCGCGGTGCCCTGCGGCGAGACCAGGACGGGCGGCGGATGGCCGGCGAGCGCCAGCGTGCCCTCGCCCGTGACGGGCTCGACCACCATGTACGCCAGGGTCGTGACCTGCTCCTCCTCCTCGGTGGCGTCGAAGACCCGGTCGAGGCCGGTCAGCACGGCCGCGGGCGGAGGGTTGGTCAGCGCCAGCGCCCGCATGGCGTTGCGGATGCGGCCCATGCCCGCGGCGGCCTTGACGCCCTTGCCCATGACGTCGCCGACGACCGCCGCGACACGCCCGTCCTGCAGCACGAACGCGTCGTACCAGTCGCCGCCGACCTGCACGTGGCGGCTGCCGGAGCGGAAGCGCTGGGCCAGCTCCAGGCCCTTGACCACCGGCAGGCGGTCGGGCAGGAGACTGCGCTGGAGCGTCTCGGCGGTCTTGTGCTCCCGCTCGAACAGCGTCGCCCGCTCGACCGCGAGCGCGCACTGCCCGGCCAGCGCCTCCAGGAAGACGCCGTCCTCCTGGGAGATCTTCTGCGGCCGGGTGAACGAGAAGCGCAGCGCGCCGAGGGCCCGGCCGGCCGCCAGCAGCGGCAGGCCCACCCAGGCCCGCTCGTCACTGTGCGTGAGGTAGTTGGCGAGCACCTGCTCGTCGCCGCCGGCCTCCAGGAGCTGCGTGCGCAGGCTGTCGGGGGACTCGGCGAACACCGGCCGGCGGCTGTTGACCGCCATGGTGAGCACGCTGGTGTGGGAGAGCGGGATCTCCTCGCCGGAGGTGCCGGCCGCCTCGGGGACGCCCTCGCCGTTGATCAGCTTGAGCGCGGCCCGGTCGGTGTCGAGCAGCGCGACGGCCGAGCGGTCGGCCGCCAGGGCCGTGCGGCCCACGTCGATGATGACCTGGACGACCTGCTCCACGGTGAGCGCCTCGGCCAGTATGGCCGTGGCGCCCTGGAGCCGGGCGGTGCGGAGCGCGGCGGCGCCGAGCTGGTCGGTCAGCCGGCCCCGCATCTCCTCTGCCTCGCGCTGCGGCGTGACGTCGGTGTTGGCGCCGACCCACTCGACCACGCGGCCGTGCCGGATGATGGGCACCGCGCGCACCTCGAAGTGGCGGTAACCGCTGGCCCGGGTGCGCACGCGGTAGTTCCACTCGAACATCGTGCGGCCGCGCAGCGCCTCCTTCCAGGCCTCCTCGGTCTGCCGGCGCTCCTCGGGGTGGACGACCTCCAGCCAGCCGTGGGCGAGGTACTCCTCCAGGCCCTGGCCGGTGATGGCGCGCCACTGCGGCGCGTCCTCGACGACCGTGCCGGTGGGCGAGGTGATCCAGACGAGCTGCGACTGCGCCTCGACCAGTGACCGGTAACGCTCCTCGCTGCGGCGCAGGTCCTCCTCGGTCTGGCGGCTCTCGGTCACGTCGAGCCCGACGAGCGCGACGGCCCGCAGCTCGCCCGCGTCGTCGTGGATCGGCGAGAACGACAGCGACCAGTGGCGGTGCTCGCCCTCGGGCGTGCGCACGCGCACCCGGCTCTCGGTCACCGGCGCGTCGCTCTCGATGACGCCCTGCACCGCGTGCGTGATGAGCTGACTGAGGTCGGCGGCCAGTGCCTCGACCGGCACGCGCCCGACGAGCCGCTCGGCGGGCACGCCGACGACGTCGGTGAACAGGTCGTTGACCCGCTGGACCCGGCCGTCGGGATCGAAGAAGGCGAAGGCGTAGCGCGCCTCCGACAGCAGGCCCCCGAAGAGGGCGGAGTCTGAGATGTCCACATCCGACTCCCGGGGACGGGGAACGGAGGTCTCGGCGCTCATGCTCGGCACCTCCGTCGCGTGCCAGGGTCTCCCACGCGGCACATCTCCATAACTGTGTATCGGCGTAGCGCAGCTCCGTGCGACCGGATCCTGCTGTACATCATCGGCGATGGGCATGCGCGGACGGAAGCCCCGCAGGCCATACGGTCAACGCATCCTGTCAAAATCGCTCCACGTTACGCAGCAAGATCAGGCTACTTGGCCCGCGCCGCCCGCTTGGCCTCCTGTTTGGCCTCTTGCTTGGCGGCCCGCACGCGGCCCAGCGTGTCGGCGTCGACCACATCCGCCACCGACCGGAACGATCCCTCCTCGCCGTACGGTCCCGCCGCCTCGCGCCACCCGGGCGGCCGGACCCCCAGTTGCTTGCCGAGCAGTGCCAAAAATATCTGGGCTTTCTGCTTGCCGTAACCGGGAAGCGCCTGCAATCGCTTGAGCAGCTCTTTGCCGTCGGCGGCCTCGGCCCAGATCCTTTCGGGGTCGCCACCGTACTGCTCGACGAGATAGGCCGCCAGGCTCTGGACGCGCGCCGCCATCGAGGAGGGGTAGCGGTGGACCGCCGGTTTCTCCGCCAGCAGGGCGGCGAACTCCTCGGGGTCGCGGGAGGCGATCTCCTCGGCCGTGAACTCGCCTCCGAGCCGCTGGGCGATGGTGTACGGGCCCGTGAACGCCCACTCCATCGGGATCTGCTGGTCGAGCAGCATGCCGATGAGGAGGGCGAGCGGACTGCCGCCGAGCAGGTCGTCGGCCTCCGTCCGCTGGGCGAGCTGGATGCGCATGGGAACAGCTTCGCATGAAAGCGCTTGCGGGGATGCGAACACAACCGTAGTGGAGGCTTGACACCGGCCCGAGAAAAGGTGGAATGAGAGCGCAAGTCGCCCTGAGTCCATTCCTGGGGGTTTGCCCCTGGGCATCCAGAGGAATCTCACACCTATGCTCGCTCTGGCCACACGCTTCCTCAGGGAGCCGGTCAGTCTTCGGCTGGCCGAGGAGTTCCTGACAGTGCCCGTGGACACCATCGACCGCTGTGTGGCCGACGTGTGCGCGTGCGCCCATCACCTGGGCATCCCGGCGACTCCCGAGATCGTGGAGCGCGTCGCCCGGGAGCATCTGCTCGCGATCGTCAACTCCGCCCCGCCGCCGCGGAGTCCCCGATAACATCGGGGTCACGGCCGCGTTCTACGCACCGTTTCCGCCTGGAATGCGAGAGAGTGAGGGCGTGCGCCGACACCGACGAGATCCCCGGGAGAGCACCCCCCCAGACGACGTCTTCAAGGAGATGGTGCAGGCGGCCCGCGAACTGCTGGCCGTGCGCAGCCCGCTCGACGCGGAGCTGATGGTCTCCGACATGATAGGCGCCTGGTGGGGCCGGCGGGTCAGGGGCGGCGACGTCGAGCAGGTACTCGGTGAGGGACTCGTCGACTACGCCGCCAAGGCGGGCACGCCGGCGTCGCTGACGCTGCTCATCTGCCTGGCCTACCTCGGCACGGCCCGTCAGGGCGCCAAGGCCGAGGGCGCGGCGCTGGCGATGATGGAGTCGGGTGTGGCCCGGCCCGGCTGGGCCGACCGGGTGGGCGCGGTCAAGCCCACCGGCTGCTACGTCTCCCGTGACGCCTACGGCGACCAGGACACGGTGATCTGCACGTTCGCCTACCGGTACGGCGACGCCGAGCCGGAGCGCGGCGACACGCCGGCGACGGCCGCGGGCGGCCAGGAGCGGCACGCGCTGGTCATGGTGGTCGACCACAACATGTCCGGCATGGCGCGCGACGCCTGGGTCTCCTCCCAGGTGGACAAGCTGCTGGAGCAGGCCCGCGCGGAGGCCGCCGGCAACCCGATGCTGGTGTTCGGCGAGATCGAGCCCCAGCAGGCCAGGGCGCTGCTGGAGTCGGCGATGAAGGCCACGAGCGAGCCGAAGACCCCGCCGCCCGTCAGCGACAGCTACAGCGCCTACCACGCCTTCGCCAGGGCCCGTCTGAAGGCTCTCCCGCCGGGCCGCAAGCGCCCGGCGCCGCTGCACATCGAGGCGCCCTACAGCCGGGAGCGGCGGGCCATGCTGGCCGCCGAGTTCCTCGCCTCCGACGCGGCCGAGCACCTGTCGGACCCGTCGGCGGCCTCGCGCTGCGCCGACCACATCATCGAGTACGGCTGCGAGCAGGACTTCAGCCGGCCGCTGCGGGTGAGCCCCACCAAGTGCGAGACGTTCCTGCTCGACTGGCTGCCGCGCAAGGTGATGCTGAGCGCGGCCGAGCAGGAGGCGATGCCGCACGTGCTGGCGGCCTGGGTGCGGTTCGCCGCGCGCCGCTCTGGCCTGCCGGAGCAGGGGCTGAAGGCCACGCTGGACGCCGTGTGGGAGGCGATCGGCAAGTTCCCGGAGGCCTACCGCGACCCGACCTCGTTCGGGCTGGACCGGCCGCTGCTGGAGCGGCTGCTGCCCGACGGCGACCTGTCGGCGCTGGCCCGGCGGGCGTTCGCGTTCCCGTTCCTGCAGGGCTTCCACAACGGGATCGAGCTGGACCGGCTCAACCCGGCCGACGAGGCCGACCGGCGGGCGCTGCTGGAGATCGACCACGTCGGGGCGATGGACGAGGAGCATCTGGCCTGGCACGAGGAGATCGCCACCCGGCTGTGGGAGGGCGACCCGCCGCAGCTCTGGGAGGCGGCCCAGCGGCTGCTGGACCTGGGCCACGACCGCCACGACGTGCTGCACGTGCTCATCGAGATCGCCGAGCGGATCGGCGGCGACCCGGACGAGCTGGCCGCCGCCCTGGACGACATCGCCGACATCCCGGACGAGTTCTAGAATCTCGTTCTATGGCGATGTACGAGGCCCTCGGCACGGGCCGCTACCGGGCGACCGAGTACACCCAGGGCCCATGGGACCCCGGCGCGCAGCACATGGGCCCCGTCACCGCGCTGATCTCACATGAGCTGGCCGCCACCGCCCCGCGCCCAGGGCTGGAGCTGTCGCGCCTGGTCGTGGACGTCTTCGGCCCCGTTCCGCTGGGCGAGCTGGAGGTGCGCACCGACGTGGTGCGCGACGGCAAGCGCGTGCAGTGCCTGTCGGCGAGCGTGTCGTCGGGCGGGCGCGAGCACTGCCGGGCCACCGCCTGGCGGATCCGTGAGTCCGGCACGCCCGCCACGCCGGTGCCGGGCCCGCCCGCGCCCGTGCCGCCGCCCTCCCCCGGCGAGCGCGACTCGTGGCTGGGCAGCGGCTTCGGGTACGGCCGGGCCATGGACTGGCGTTTCGTCACCGGCCACCCCCTGGAGGTCGGCCCGGCCACCGTGTGGGGACGGCTGACGATGCCGCTGGTCGAGGGCGAGGAGACCACTCCCCTGGAACGGCTGGCGGTCTTCGCCGACAGCGGCAACGGCGTCAGCCCGGCCGTCGACTTCGCCACCCACCTGTTCGTCAACGTGGACCTGACGATCTCCCTGTTCCGCGCGCCGGCCGGCGAGTGGATCTGCATGGACGCCGCCACCGTCGTCGGGCCGTCCGGCCGCGGCCTGACCCGCTCGACCCTCTACGACGAGTCCGGCGAGGTCGGCACGGCGACTCAGACCCTCTTCGTCGCGCCGCGGTAGCGATGACGCCATGATGGGTTCATGGTGATCGACCTCAACGCCGACCTGGGCGAAGGCTTCGGGATCTGGACGCTCGGCGACGACCTCGCGCTGCTCGACGTCGTCACGAGCGCGAACGTGGCCTGCGGCTTCCACGCCGGCGACCCGGTGACGATCAGGCGCACCTGCGCGGCGGCCGTCGACCGCGGCGTCTCGATCGGGGCCCAGGTGTCCTACCGCGACCTCGCCCACTTCGGGCGCAGGGAGATGGACGTCGAGCCGGAGGAGCTGTGCGCCGAGGTGCTCTACCAGCTCGCGGCCGTCGACGGCATCGCGCGGGCCATGGGCGGCCGGGTCTCGTACGTCAAACCCCACGGCGCGCTCTACAACCGGATCTGCCGCGACGCGGCGCAGGCCGAGGCGGTCGTGGACGCCGTGGCCGACTACGACCCCTCGCTGCCGATCCTCACGCTGCCGGACTCCGCGGTCCACGGTGCGGCCGCCGCCGAGGGCGTCTCCACGGTGACGGAGGCGTTCGCCGACCGGGCGTACACGCCGGCGGGCGCGCTCGTGCCACGCCGCGAGCCCGGCGCGGTCCTCCACGACGTGGACGCGGTGTCGGCGCGGGCCGTGCGCATGGCCGTGGAGGGCGCGGTGACGGCCGTGGACGGCGGCACGGTGCGGGTGCCGGCCCGCTCGATCTGCGTCCACGGCGACACGCCCGACGCGGTACGGCTGGCGCGGGCGGTACGCGACGGGCTGCTGGAGGCCGGGGTCGTCCTCCAGGCGTTCGCGTGATCCGCGCGGCCGGGGAGCACGGGCTGCTCGTCGAGACCGGGGCCCTGGAGGTGTCGCACCGCCTGGACGCCCTGCTGCGGCACGACCGGCCGCACGGGGTGGTGGAGATCGTGCCGGGGCCGGAGACGGTCCTGGTGGTGGCTCCCGGCGCGGACCAGGCGCGTCTGCGCGCCGCCCTGGAACGGCTGGCGGCGGAGGCGGAGAGCGCGTCCGCCGGCACCGGCGAGGCGGATGAGCCGGACCTCGTGCGGATCCCCGTGGTCTACGACGGGGAGGACCTCGACGCGGTGGCGGAGCTGGCCGGGCTCCCCGCCGAGGAGGTGATCGCCCGGCACACCGGGCGTGACCTGGTGGTGGGCTGGCTCGGGTTCGCGCCGGGATTCGCCTACCTCACCGGCCTGGACCCGGCCCTGCGCGTGCCCCGGCTCGGCACGCCGCGCACGTCCGTGCCCGCGGGCTCGGTGGCGGTCGCGGGGCCGTACTCCGCCGTCTACCCCAGCGCCTCGCCCGGCGGGTGGCGGCTGCTGGGCCGCACGCCGCTGCGGGTGTGGGACGTCACGGCCGACCCGCCTTCGCCGTTCCGCCCGGGCACCCGGGTGAGGTTCGAGCGCGCATGAGCGGGGTGCTCGCGCCCCGGCCGTCGCGCGTGATCGAGGTGCTGGCGCCCGGCCCGTACGCCACCGTGCAGGACCTCGGGCGGCCGGGGCTGGCCCACCTGGGCGTGCCCGGCTCCGGGGCGGCCGACGCGGACGCCCTGCGGCTGGCCAACCGCCTCGTCGGCAACCCGGAGGGGCTGGCGGGGATCGAGCTGACGTTCGGCGGTGCCCGGCTGGCTTTTCACACGGGCGCCTGGGTCGCCGTCACGGGCGCGGCCTGCCCGCTCTCGGCCGCGCCGCTGCCGGGAACGGCCGTGTACGGCGGGGGTGAGCCGTCTTCCGGGACCGTCACGTCCGGGGGAGGTGTGTCGTCTTCCGGGACGGCCGTGTCCGGCGGAGGTGTGCGCTCTTCCGGGACCGCCGCGCCCGGCGGGGGTGGATGGCGTGCTCCGGAGGTCGGGGTGGGGGTGCCGTTCTGGGTGGCGGCGGGGACCGAGCTGCGGTTCGGGACTCCCGTGTGGGGCCTGCGCAGCTACCTCGCCGTGCGCGGCGGCGTGGCGGTGGAGCCGGTGCTCGGCAGCCGTTCGACGGACTCGCTGTCGGGTCTCGGCCCCGAGCCGCTGCGCGCGGGCACGATGCTGCCCGTGGGGCCGGTGGCGGGCCTGGAGCCCATCGTCGCGGACGTCGCGCCGCCGCGCGGGCCTCGGCCCGCCGTGCTGCGGGTGCTGCCGGGGCCGCGCGACGACTGGTTCACGCCCGGTGCGCTGGCCGAGCTGTGCGCGGAGCCGTACACGGTGAGCCAGGACAGCAACCGCGTCGGGGTGCGGCTCGGCGGCCGGGAGCTGGCGCGGGCGCGGGAGGGCGAGCTGCCCAGCGAGGGCATGGTCGCCGGGGCGCTCCAGGTGCCGCCGAGCGGGCAGCCGATCGTGTTCCTCGCCGACCACCCGCCGACGGGCGGGTACCCCGTGATCGCGGTGGTGGTGACGGCCGACCTTCCGGTGGCTGCCCAGCTCAGGCCGGGCGACCGGGTCCGGTTCACCACCCACCGCGCCACCTGAGACGCCCTGAGCCCCAGACACGCGGACCCGACGCACGCGAGCCGGGACGGGGGCGCCGCCGGGGTCAGAGCTCGACGTGCCCGGAGACGCAGGGGACGCTCGAGCCGCCCACCCAGATCGTGCCCTCGTCGTCGGTCGTGACATGGACCCGCCCGGCGCGGCCGAGCCGCGTGCCCTGCGCGGCCACGTACGGCGCCCTCGCCCGGCCGGTGCGCAGCAGCCACTGGGCCACCGAGGCGTTGAGGCTGCCCGTCACCGGGTCCTCGACGGTGCCGCCGTTGAACGGGCAGAACGCCCGCAGCTCGAACGCGTGCGGCGCGCCCTCCGGATGCGGCCCCACCACGCCGATGAAGCAGTCGACGACGCCCGGCTCCACCGCGAGCACCGCGTCGGCGTCGCGCAGCAGCACCGCCACCCAGCCGGGCCCGTTGTCGGCCCACTCGACGTCCACGATGTCGCTCCGGTCGACGCGCAGCAGGCCCGCCACGTGCTCGGCGAACGCCTCCTCCACGGGCCCCGACCGGATGAGCGGCGGCGCGGCGAACGCCAGCCCGCCCTCGGTCTCCCGCACCCGGACCAGCCCGGCCCCGCACTCCTGCACGATCACGCCGGGCCGCTGGGGCTTGCCGCCGGCCGCGAGCCACGCGTGGCAGGTGCCGAGCGTGGGATGCCCGGCGAAGGGCAGCTCGGACATCGTGGTGAAGATCCGCACCTGGTAGTCGGCGGCCGGGTTTTTCGGCGGCAGCACGAACGTGGTCTCCGACAGGTTCGTCCAGTGGGCGAACCGCTGCATCTCCTCCGTGGTCAGCCCCTTGCCGTCGAGGACGACGGCGAGCGGGTTGCCCTGGTACGGAACGGACGTGAACACATCGACCTGGGTGAATGGACGCTGCATCCCGCAAGTGTCGCAGACCCCACCGAGCCCGCGATCGCGAGGCCGCCCCGCCGTTAGACCTCCGCACCGCCGCCCCTCAGGCCGTCGTGCCCTCAGGTCGTCGTGCCCTCAGGCCGTCGTGCCCTCAGGCCTCCGGCTGATCGGTCTGGTCCGCCGGGACGGACGCCAGGAGCGACTCCACGCGGGCCACGGCCTCACCCAGGGCCCCCTCCGGCACCGGCTCGAACAGCTCCACCACGGCCCGGCCGCCCTCGGGCCGCCAGACGCCCGCCACCCGCCCGCCGCGCAGGACGACCGGCGAGATCCAGCCCGCCTGGCGGCTGACCTTGGCCTTGGCGTCGGCCGGGATCAGCGGCTCCAGGTCGCGGGGGGCGCCCAGGATGTACGGGTCGAAGCCCGGCAACAGGCTGACCTCCTCCGACGGCCGGGTGGCGGCCAGCTCGTCGAGATGCTCGGTCAAAGCGAGCAGCGTGCGGCCGTCATCGGTCTCCACCTCCGTCAGCTCCGGCCCCAGGTCGCGGAACCACGCCTTGAGCACCGCCTTGCGCGCCACCCCGCCGAACAGCCACTTGTCGAACATCTCCGGCGTCGCCGGCCCGTGCGCCCCGAGGAACGCCCGCGCCACCCGCACCCCCGCCTCCTCCTGCGGCGGAAGAGCGGCGGGCCAGCCCGGCAGCCAGCGGCGCGGGGCGGTGAAGGTGACCCTGCCCTCGCGCGGCGGCCCGTAGCACAGCTCGCCGAGGCGGCTGAGCGGCTTGAGCAGGGCGCCCCACCCGGAGGTCAGCGCCTGCCTCAGGTGGTCGTCGCCGGTCACCTCGACCACGGCGTCGACCAGCTCCTCGCGGGTCAGCGGGCGCTCCCCCAGGGCCCGCGGCACGGCGTCGACGATGGACTCGATCTCGGCCGCGGTGACGCCGTGCCCGCGCTGCCAGGACCCCTTCTCCCAGAAGCGCAGCGTGCCGAGTGCCGAGCAGAGGTCGGGCAGCATGTCGGCGGGCACCAGGTGCAGGGTGCCGCGCATGACCCAGGTCTTGGCCAGGGTGCGGGACTCCCACAGCGCGTGGTCCGGCCCGCCCGGGTCGGGGCGGGCGCTCCTGACGGCCACGGCGAGGCGCGCCGACGACGCGACCTGCGCCTGCACCCCGCACAGCCGCCGGGCGACCGCCACGGCGTCGGCGCCGTCCGGGCTGCTCACGAACTGCCGGCGCAGCCGCCAGGCGAGGATCTGGGGCCAGGTGAGGGAGGTCGTCACGCCCCCGTTCTACCGGACGCCACCGACAATCCAGCGGGCAGGCAGGACCGGCGGATGGGACACCACCGACATCCCGCAGACCGCGAGGACCGGCGGATCGGACACCACCGCGGGCAGGCCGGACCGCTGATCGGACGCCACCGGCACGCCCGCGGGCCGGTGGGTCAGGTGGTGAAGCCGATGTCCTGGTAGCGCAGGTCGTAGAAGCCGCGGGCGCCCATGTTGGCGAGGGACGCCCGCACGGCGACGTTCTGCGGGCGCTGGTAGAGCGGCAGGACGTTGACCTCCTGCCAGATGAGCCGGTCGGCCTCGTTGGTGGCGGCGCGGGCCTTGGCCGGGTCGAGGCTCTGGCCGGCCTTGTTCATGGCGTCGTCGATGGCCTGCGACCCGGTGCGTCCGAAGTTGGCGTTCCACGTCTTGCCGTCCGGTGCGTTCGCGTAGACCCCGTAGCTGCTCGACACCGGGAACGGGGTGCCGATGTAGGCGAACGCGGTCAGGTCGAAGTTGCCGGGGATGACGTACTTGGTGAAGAAGTCGTCGCTCGGCACGGCCTGGATGGAGACCTGCACCCCGATCTGGCTCAGCATGCTCTGCACCAGCTCCGCCTCGGACTTGCTGACCTGCACGCCCGAGGGCACGACGAAGCGCAGCGCCAGCGGCCTGCCGTCCTTCTGCCGGACCGCCCCGGCGGCCTTCCATCCGGCCTCGTCGAGGAGCTGCTTGGCGCGCGCCGGGTTGTAGGCGCCGAGCGGGCCGGCGTTGTCCTGGTAGCCCTCCTGGGTGTTCATGAAGAAGTGGTTGTTGAGCGGCGCGATCGGCCAGTCGAGCCCCTGCAGGTCGGACTGCGCGATGGCCTGCCGGTTGACCCCGAGCTGGACGGCCTGGCGGACCCGCTGGTCGCGCAGCAGGTCGCTGGAGCCGTTGAAGGTGATGTGGCGGAAGTCGGGGCCGGCGGCCTGGCGCACCTGGGCGTCGCGGGTGGCGCGGGCGCGGGCGTAGTCGGGCGCGGACGGGCCGATGTCGGCGACGTCCAGCTCTCCGTTGCCGAACGCGCCGATCAGGGCGTCCTGCTCGGAGGCGCGGTAGACGATCTGGTCGAGCTTGGCGCGCTGCCCCCACCAGTGGTCGTCGCGGACGAGCGTGATGGTCTTGGCGGTCTGGTCGAAGCCTTTGAGCCGGAACGGGCCCGCGGTCACGGGGATCTTGTTCAGCCAGGCGTTGTTGAACGCGTCGGGCGTGCGGTTGGCGGAGGCGGGCAGCAGCGGGCCGAACAGGGACTGCCAGTCGCCGAACGGCCGGGCGAAGGTGACCACCGCCTCGTAGTCGTCACGGCCCCGAACGACCTTCTGGATGTCCTGGTAGCCGGTGGCCGAGACGATGCGGTAGCGCGGGTCCTTGCCGTTGAGCGCCTGCCACTGGGCCTCGTAGTCGGCCCAGGTGATGGGCTTGCCGTCGGACCAGCGCGCCTTGGGGTTGAGCCGGTAGGTGACGACCTGCCGCGGTTCCCGCGCGGTGATCTTCGCCTCGAGGACGTAGTCGGGGTTCGGGGTGATCACCGCCTTCTCGTCGGACAGGAACGGCGCGGGCAGCAGCGCGTTGCTGATCTGGGCGGCCACGGCGAGGTTGCCGTCGACGTGGTTGCGGTTCCACTGCGCGGGGAACTCGTTGACGCCCCAGCGCAGTGTGCCGCCGTCCTTGACCTTCTCGCGCGGCTGCGGGTTGATGTCGTACGCCTTGACGGGCCGGGCGGTCTCGTCGCCGGGGCCGCCTCCGGCGCCCTGCCTTCCGCCGCAGCCGGTCAGGGCCGCCGGGGCGGACAGGACGACGGCCACGGCGACGGCGGTCCGGGCCGCGATCCGGGCCGTGGACCGTGCGGTGGTCCCGGCCGCGGACCGTGCTGTGGACAGTGCTGTGGAGCGGGCGGTGATCACGGCGATGGTGCTGCTGGTGGCGCGGGCTCCTATGACCGGGCGCGGTGCCTTCATCGGGAGTTCCTCCTGGGTGAGACGACGTCGAGCTTCTCCGCGTAATGGCAGGCCGCGCCCTGGTCGCCGGCGGGATCGCCGACCGGCAGCACATCGGGCTCGGCCTCGATGCACAGGACGCGCTCGTCCTCGGTCAGCACCGTGCGGAACTTCGGGCACCTGGTGCGGAAGCGGCAGCCCGACGGCGGGTGCGCCGGGCTGGGCAGGTCGCCCTCCAGGAGGATCCGCCTGCGCGAGCGCTCGCGGGCGGGGTCGGGCAGCGGGATGGCGGACAGCAGCGCCTGGGTGTACGGGTGGGCGGGGGCGTCGTAGACGGCGTCCACGGAGCCGATCTCGGCGATCCTGCCGAGGTACATGACGGCGACCCGGTCGGCGATGTGCCGGACCACGGCCAGGTCGTGCGCCACGAACAGGTATGACAGGCCGAGCCTGGCCTTCAGCGACGCGAGCAGGTTGATCACGCCGGCCTGGATGGACACGTCGAGCGCCGAGACCGGCTCGTCCAGCACGAGCAGCCGGGGCTCCAGCGCGAGGGCGCGGGCGATGCCGATGCGCTGCCGCTGGCCGCCCGAGAAGTCCTGCGGATAGCGTTCGGCATGCTCCGGCGCCAGCCCGACGAGCGTGAGCAGCTCGGCGACGCGCCGGCCGGCGTCGCCCAGGCCGTGGGTGCGCAGCGGCTCGGCGACGACGTCGTGGACGGTCATGCGCGGGTCGAGCGAGGCCAGCGGGTCCTGGAAGACGACCTGCATGTCGCGTCTGATCGCCATCCGCTCGGCGGGGCCGAGCCGGGCGGTGTCGTGGCCGAAGACGACGACGCGTCCCCGCTGCGGCCTGGTCAGTTCCAGGATCTCCAGCAGCGTCGTGGTCTTGCCGCAGCCCGACTCGCCGACCAGCCCGAGCGTCTCGCCCTCGCGGATCGCGAAGCTGACCCCGGCCACGGCGTGGACGGTGCCGACCCGGCGCTTGAAGACCGCGCCGCGCATCAGCGGATAGTCCTTGACCAGCCCCTCCACCCGCAGCACCGGCTCACCTGGGGGCACGGCGGCCCGTTCTGTCTCCTCCGGCGCACGTTCCCCCTCCGCCGGCGCCCGGGCCGCCTCGTCCTCCCACCGGATGCAGGCGGCCAGATGGCCGGGGCCGGTCTCGAACAGCGGCGGCTCGGCCTCGTCGCAGGCGCCGATGTGCAGGGGGCAGCGCGGGCCGAACGGGCAGCCTGGCGGCAGCGCCGCGGGCGAGGGCGGCGCGCCCTCGATGGGCTCGAGCTCCCGCCGCGCGCCCCGGTCGACCCGCGGGATCGAGCGCAGCAGCCCCACCGTGTACGGCATGCGGGGCCGGTAGTAGACGTCGTCCACAGTGCCCACCTCCACCGGCCTACCCGCGTACATGACGAGCACCCGGTCGGCCAGCCCGGCGACCACCCCCAGGTCGTGGGTGATCATGATGATGGCGGCGCCCGTCTCGTCGCGCGCCTTCTTCAGCAGCTCCAGCACCTGCGCCTGGATGGTGACGTCTAGCGCGGTCGTCGGTTCGTCGCAGATGATGAGGTCGGGGTCGTTGGCGATGGCCATCGCGATCATCGCGCGCTGCCGCATGCCGCCGGAGAACTCGTGGGGGAAGGCCAGCGCCCGCTCCGCCGGATGCGGGATGCCGACCAGGTCGAGCAGCGACACGGCCTTGACCAGGGCCTGCTCCTTGGTGACCCGCTGGTGGACCCGCACGGCCTCGGCGATCTGGTCGCCGACCCGGTAGACGGGGGTGAGGGCGGACAGCGGGTCCTGGAAGACCATCGACATGGCCCGCCCGCGCAGCGCGTTCAGCTCCTTGTCGCGGGCGCCGACCAGCTCCCGGCCGTGCAGCCGCACCGAGCCGGACACACGGGCCGAGGGCGGCAGCAGGCCCATGACGGCCGACGCGGTGACCGACTTGCCGGACCCGGACTCGCCGACGACGCCGAGCACCTCGCCCGGCCGTACCTCGAAGGACACGCCGCGCACGGCCGGCACGTCGCCGAAGGAGACGCCGAGGTCGCGGACGTCCAGCACGGGCGCCGACGCGGGGGTGAGCGCCGGGGCGGTCTCGGGTGTGGTGGCGGGTGTCATCGCGGCCTCGTGGAGGTGGGGTCGAACGCGTCGCGCAGGGCGTCGCCGACGAGGTTGACGGCCAGCACGGTGACGACGAGGAGCCCGGCGACGAACCAGAACGTCCACGGCGCGTACACGGCCGTCTTGGAGCCGTCGGCGATGAGCGTGCCGAACGACACGTCGGGCGGCTGGATGCCGAAGCCGAAGTAGGACAGGGAGGTCTCGGTGAGGATGGCGGCGCTGACGTTGAGCGTGGCGTCCACGATGAGCAGCGACGACAGGTTGGGCAGCACGTGCCGGAAGATGATCGTCACCGGGCGGACGCCCATGAACCGGGCGGCCTGGATGAACTCCCGCCGCTTCAGCGAGATCGTCATGCTCCGGACGATCTTGGAGGTGACCATCCAGAGGAACAGCGCCAGCATGAGCACGAACAGCGCCCACGTCCCCTCGCCGAACAGCGGCGACATGATCGCCAGGATGAGGAACGCGGGCAGCACCAGCAGCAGGTCGGTCAGCCAGGTCAGCGTCCGGTCGGCCCAGCCGGGGAAGTACCCGGCGAAGGCGCCGGCGAGCGCGGCCAGCGCGGTGGAGACCAGGGCCGCGAGCAGCCCCACGATCAACGACTTCTGCATGCCGCGCAGCGTCACGGCGTAGACGTCGGCGCCGGTCTGCAGGGTGCCGAACCAGTGGCTCGCCGACGGCGGCTGGAGGAACGCGGTGAAGTCGCGGTCGGTGTACGACCAGGGGCTGAGCAGCGGCCCGGCGAACGCCAGCAGGAACATCACCACCAGCACCGCGAGCCCGGCCGTCCCCTGGCGTGAGCGCAGGAACCGCCGGGCGACGACCCGGCCCCGGGACGGCACCCGGCGCGGCCCGCGCCCGGGGACGCCGGGTGTCAGCTCCTCGGCCAACTCCTCCTCGGGGAGCGTCATCCTGCCCTCACCCGCGGGTCGAGGGCGGCGTGCAGCAGGTCGGAGGCCAGCGAGGCGCACAGCACCGCCACGGCCGCGAGGAGCGCGATGGCCGCCACGGTGTTGACGTCGTTGGTGAAGATGGAGTTGATGAGCTGCTCGCCGAGCCCGTGCCAGCCGAAGATCTTCTCGGTGAACGTTGCGCCGGTCAGCAGCGCGCCGAACGTGAACGCGAAGTACGTCATGACCGGCACCAGCGCGGTGCGCAGCGCGTGGCGGGTGAGCGCGGCGCGCCGGCTCAGGCCCTTGGCCCGGGCCGTGCGGACGAAGTCGGCGCCGAGCACGTCGAGCATCATGTTGCGCTGGTAGCGGCTGAAGACGGCGACCAGCGCGAGCGACAGCGACACGGTCGGCAGGACGAGGTGCTGGATCCGGTCGAGCACGCCGCCCCAGAAGCCGGTGTCGAGGCCGCCGGTGTACTCCCCGCTGACGAGGAAGACCTGGGTGCCGAGCTGATCGTTGGCCCAGGTGGCGAACAGGATGAGCATGTTGGCCAGCACGACCACGGGCACCGCGAGCACCGCGAAGGACAGGGCCGTCGACACGCGGTCGAACCATCCGTACTGGCGGACCGCGGCCAGGGCGCCGAGCAGCACCCCGCCGACGCTGCCCACGATCATGCCGACCAGCACCAGCCGGAAGGTGACCCCGGCGCGCCGGCCGATGTCGTCGTTGACCGGAGAACCGGTCACGCTCCTGCCGAGGTCGCCGTGCAGCACCCCGCCGGCCCAGACGGCGTAGCGCTGCAGCAGCGGCACCTGGTCGTTCAGGTTGAGCGCGGTGAGCTGGGCGTCGACGACCGCCGGGGGCGGCTTGGGGGTGCGGTCGGCGTAGTTGGAGCGCGGGTCGAGGGCCGTGGCGGCGAGCATGTACGCCAGGCTCGCGGCGACGGCGACGAGCACGAGGTAGTTGAGCAGCCTGCGGGCCAGGAACCCCGCCATCCTCCCCCCTCCCGCGCACGATGCGTAGTCATATTGCTACACCATGCGACGGGGAGTGGGCCAGGACGCGCGGGCCCGGGGTCCTGGGGTTTACCGGCCTGAGATCTCGTCGACGGCGGTGCGCACGTCCTCGCTGGTGATGGTGGTCAGCTCGGCGGAGGTGGCGGAGCCGCCCCGCGAGGCCAGCGCGGCCAGCCGCACGTCGCGGCGCATGGCCGCCCGTTCGAACAGCGACCGGGCGAACCGGCCGTTGCCGAGCCCGTCGATCAGCCGCTCCTCGCACACCCAGGCGAAGACCTCGTCCAGGTCGCGCAGCGCGGCCTCGTCGAAGTGGTCGCCGGACTTGTCGGCCAGCAGCACCGCGATCTCCGACAGCTCGGCCGGCGTGTAGCTGGGGAAGGCGACGCGCTGGTTGAAGCGGCTGGCCAGGCCGGGGTTGGTGGCCAGGAAGACGTCCATCTCGCGCTCGTAGCCGGCCAGCACGATGACGAGCCGGTCGCGGTCGTCCTCGGCCCGCTTGAGCAGGGTCTGCACGGCCTCGGCGCCGAACGCGTCGCCGCCGGCGTAGCCGGGGTTGACCAGGCTGTACGCCTCGTCGATGAACAGCACGCCGCCGAGGGCCCGGTCGACCAGTTCGTTCGTCTTGATCGCGGTCGCGCCGAGGTGCTGGCCCACGAGGTCGGCGCGCTGCGCCTCCACCACGTCGGGCCGGGCGAGCAGGCCCAGCGCGGCGAAGATCCGGCCGACGACCCGGGCCACCGTGGTCTTGCCGGTGCCGGGCGGGCCGGCGAACACGAAGTGCCGGGTCTGCGCCGGTGTGGGCAGGCCCCGCTCCTGCCGCATCCGCGCCACCTGGAGCTGCGCGGCGATGGCGTGGACCTGCCGCTTGACCGGGGCCAGGCCGGCCATCCGGTCGAGGTCGGCCAGCGCCTCCTCCAGCGTGGGGGTGGCCTCGTGCCCGCGGAAGCGGGCGGTCAGCTCGTTGAACGCCTTGGTCAGGTCGGGCGTGGTCGCGGTGACGAGGTCCTCGGTGGAGGGGGTGCCGCCCGCGCCCACCACCCGCACGTCGCGGGCCTGCGCGGCCGCCTCGACCAGGCTGCGGGCGAAGCGGGCGTTGCCCAGCTCGTCGACCAGCCCGCGCCGGTGCACGTCCTCGAACAGGCCGAGCAGCGCGGCCCTGGTCTCGGCGGACATCGTGTCGCCCCGGCGCCGCTGGAGCAGCTCGGTGATCTCGGCCAGCTCGGCGGGCGAGTAGCTGGGGAAGCGCACCCGGGTGGCGAAGCGGCTGGCCAGGCCCGGGTTGGAGGCGAGGAAGCCGGCCATCTCCTGCTCGTAGCCGGCCAGGATGATGATCAGCCGGTCGCGGTCGTCCTCGGCCCGCTTGAGCAGGGTCTGCACCGCCTCGGCTCCGAACCGGTCGGGCTGCCCGTCGGAGGAGTTGACCAGGCTGTACGCCTCGTCGATGAACAGCACGCCGCCGAGGGCCCGGTCGACCAGCTCGTTCGTCTTGATGGCGGTCGCGCCGAGGAACTCGCCGACCAGGTCGGCCCGCTGCGCCTCCACCACGTACGGGGTGTCGAGCAGGCCGAACGCGTAGAAGATCTTCGCGAGGGTACGCGCCACGCTGGTCTTGCCCGTGCCCGGCGGCCCGGAGAAGACGAAGTGCCGGGTCGGCCGGTCGGCCGTGTAGCCCGCCTCGGCCCGCAGCCGGGACGCCTCGATCGAGGCCGCGATGGAACGCACCTGCTCCTTGACCGGAGCCAGGCCGATCATGCTCTCCAGCTCGCCCAGCGCCTCCTCGACCGAGATGCTGGGCGGCGCCGTCCCCCGCTCGTGCTGCTGGGCGGGGCCGCCCTCGCGCACCCGTACGCGCAGCTGCTCCTGCTCCTGGCCGGCAAGCTCGGCGCGGGCGCGGCGGGCCAGCACGAAGCGGTAGAGCAGCACCGCGGCGGCCACGCCGTACGCGACCCAGACCGCGGTGGCGTCGGAGACCAGGGAGAGGGCGGCGGCGAGCAGGCCCGCGGGCAGCAGCGCCAGCAGGGCGGTCAGCCACGGCGGCACCCAGCGGATCAGGTGGGCGACGCCCGCCACCGGCACGGCCAGCACGAGCAGCAGCGTCGGAGCGGGCGAGCCGACCGGGAACAGCATCACGAACACCGGCATCAGCACGGCCCAGGCGGCCACCACCACGGCGGTGGCCGCGGCGCGCGGGAAGCGCAGGGTCAGCGCGGTGAAGGCGAGCAGGGTCAGCGTGACGAGGAACGTGCGGGCGAGGTCCCACCCGAGGGCCGCGCCGAGGCCGACGGACCCGATCAGCGCCGAGGCGTACATCACCCGGCGCACGGCCGGGGGAAGATGGAAATAGCGCAGGCGTACCCGCTCGAACAGATCCCGCGCCGCGACCCGCCCCGCGGCCTGGGCCCTGCCGGACTCACGCATCACGCCTCCCCGGTCCGCCCCCGGTTATACCGCACCAGACGGGCGATTGGGCGGACCTGACACGCCGCGTGACGCCTGACGCTCCGGGGACGTACGGGGCGAAGAGGGCGGCGGGGAGTCAGCCGCGCTGGTGCCGTCCGGGGAAGTCTCCGGTCAGCACCTGCTTGGGCGTGACGCGCAGCAGGCCCGAGCCCGCCACGGCGACGCCGCGCACCTCCACCCAGCGGCGGCGCGGCGACGGGCCCGCGGCGAACACCGCCACCCGCGGGTCGGCCTCCACCGCCTCCCCCGCTCCGGCCTCGGCGACGAGCCGCAACTCGCCCGCGGGGCCGATGGACGCGGCCGCGCCGACGGTCCGGGGGCCGAGGGGGTCGGCGAAGGACAGGACGACGTTCCTGGCGTACGCGAGGGCCTGGCGCGCCTCGGGCCCGAGCGGCACGGACGGCTCGTCCCCGGCGGGCAGGTCGCACATGAGCAGCGAGGAGCGCCATGGGCCCGGG
>NZ_JBFAIA010000143.1:0-21418 GCF_040654455.1 Nonomuraea sp. NPDC050691 | reverse complement strand
AGCGCCCACGCGGCCAGGCCGCCGGCCAGCCCGGCGACGGCCACCGAGCTGCCCGCGCTGTAGTTGCCGAACACGTAACTGAAGGCGTTGCCGGCCAAGCCGCCGGCCACGTACAGGGACGCCCAGCGGGCCCGGCCGAACGTCCGCTCGGCGGTGACGCCGACGAGGAGCAGCATCACCCCGTTGAAGACGACCTGGTGCCAGCCCTCCGGGTTGACGAGGATCGGGGTGATCAGGCGCCACCACTCGCCGGAGAAGAAGTCGTTGGTGCGGGCGAGGGCGCGGGCGAAGCCGGGGACGAGGTGTCCGGCGGAGGTGGTCACGGCGGTGACGCCGAAGACGGCCCAGGTGAGGACGGGACGGGCCGCGGGGGTGCTGCCCGACGCGGTGCCAGGGGATGAGGGGCGGTTCACGGCTGGTCCTTCCGAGCGGGACGGTCAGGCGCTGATCCTTGCAGGGGGTGGTCAGGCGACGGGAGCGGGCTCGCTCCGCGGCTCGGGCTGCCGGCCGGCCGTGCGCAGCATGGCGGCGCAGACGAGGGCGACGCTCATGACGGCGGCGGCCACCGCGAACACCACGCCGAGCGACGAGACGAACGCCCCCACGGCCGCCGGATGAGTGGCGACGCCTGAGATGTCCAGCCCACCGGTCCGGGCGGCGAGCACGCGGGCCAGCAGCGAGCCGAGGACGGCGGAGCCGACGGCCATGCCGAGGTTCTGGAACCAGCGGATGCCGGTGGTGGCCACGCCGAGGTGCGCGGCCGGCGCCTGCTGCTGGACGAACACGATGAGCTTGCCGAGGAGCTGGCCGAAGCCGAGCCCGACCAGCACGAGGGCGGCCCGCACCAGCCACAGCGAGGTGTCCGGGCGCAGGAACGCGAGCCAGGTCAGGGCGATCGCCGTGGCCCCCGTGCCGGCGACGAGGGAGGCCCGGACGGAGGCGTTCCGGCCGAGGAAGCCGGAGGCGGTCAGCCCGAGCGCCATGAAGACGAGGTAGCCGGCGGCTCCGGTGGCGCTCACGCCGCGCGCCACCTGGAGGTAGAGCATCAGGTAGATCATGGTGCCGACCATGGCGACGCTGCACAGAGCCTGGACGAGGAAGGCGCCGCGCAGGGCGCTGACCCGGAAGAGGCTCAGCGGCAGGACGGGGTGCTCGGCGGTGGCCTGCCGCCGGAGGAACAGCGCGAGCGACACGACAGCGGCGGCGCCCAGGCCGAGGATCATCGGCGAGGTCCAGGCGTACTCGGTGCCGCCCCAGTCGCAGACCAGCAGCAGGGCGCAGGCGAAGGCGGCGGCGAGCGCGGCGCCCGCGACGTCGATGGAGCCCCTGACGGCGTGCCGGGGGATGCGCACGGCCCACAGGGCCCCCGCGATGATCAGCGCGGTGATCGGCAGGTTGACGAGGAAGGCCAGCCGCCAGTTGCCGTGGTCGGCGAACAGGCCGCCCAGCAGCGGGCCGACCGCGAAGCCGATGCCCGCGACCAGGCCCGCGGTGGCACCGGGGCCGCCCTTGTCGCCGGGCCTGCGCAGGTGGGCCATCACCACCATGGTCACGCTCATGAGGCCGCCCGCGCCGATGCCCTGCACGGCGCGGAAGGCGATGAGCTGGCCCATGTTCTGCGCGAGCCCGCACAGCAGCGAGCCGGTGGCGAACGTGGCCACCGCGCCGAGGAAGACCTGCTTGGCGCCGAGCGCGTCGCACAGCCGGCCGTACAGGGGGAGCACGGAGGTGGCGCCCAACGCGAACGCGGTGACGAGCCAGGCGACGTGGTCGAGGCCGCCGGCGGGGTCGAGCTCGCGGACGATCGGGACGATCGCGGAGGAGACGATGTTCTGGTCGAGGACGGCCACGACGATCGTGAGCAGGCAGAGCAGCTTGGCCACTCCGAGCTGGGTGTCGGTCATGGCGGTACTCTAAGATGAAAATTACACTGAGACAAGTTTTTATCTTGGTGTACTATTGACCTCATGGGACTCGGGTTGCGGGAGACGAAGAAGCTGCGGACCCAGCGCGAGATCTGGGAAGCGGCGATCCGGATGTTCGTGGAGCGCGACTTCGACAACGTGTCGGTGGCGGAGATCGCCGCGGCGGTCCAGGTGTCGAGGAAGACGGTCTTCAACTACTTCGCGACGAAGGAGGACATCGTCCTCACGCCGATGGAGGAGCACGTGGCGGACTCCGCCGTCGTCGTGCGCGAGCGCGCCCCCGGCGAGACGGCCGTGGCCGCGCTGCGCCGCGACTACCTCGACCGCCTCACCCGGCGGGACGCCTCGGTGGGGCTCAGCGACGCGCCGCACACCCTGGCCGTCATGCGGCTCATCCTGTCCACCCCCGCCCTGCAGGTCAGGGCCTTCTCCTTCCACGAGCGCGCCCAGGAGCTGCTGACCCGCGAGCTGGCCGTCCAGTCGGGGCGCGACGACGTGACGGCCCGCGTGGCGGCGGCGCAGATCGTCTCCACGCGCGCCGCCCTGACCAGCGAGAACCTGCGCCGCCTGCTGGCGGGCGAGCCGGCCGACGCGGTGTACCCCGACGCGGTCGCCGACGCCGAGCGCGCCTTCGACCTGCTGGAGCACGGCCTCGGCGACTACTGCGGCTGACCGTCCGCCCCGGCGCGGGCCGGCCGCAGGTTCGCCGACAGCAGGTCGAGCAGCGGCTCGCGCCGGGCGCACCGCTCCAGCAGGAACGAGTCGGCCAGCGCCAGCAGCTCGTCGTCGCCGAGTCCCCGGAACAGCTCCGCGTACTCCGGCAGCAGCGCCTGCGCGAGCAGGATGTGCCTGATGAGGTCGTCGGTCTGGTAGCGGGCGCCCCACGGGTACGGCTCCCAGCCCGGCGCCTCCTCCTCGATGAGCCGGTGCAGCGGCGCCAGTTCGGCGGACGTCTCCTCCATGGTCGAGCCCCACCGGTCGACGCCGAGCCGCCGCTTCTTGGCGATGAACGTACCGAAGCGCTCCAGGTACGGCCCGCGGGCGCAGACCAGGCCCTGCAGGCCCACGTCCTTGTACGTCCACAGCGACCAGCCGGCCCCGTACGCGTCGTAGATCTCCAGTTGGTCCCGCAGGATCTGGTAGCGCTGCCCGTCGGTGTCCGGGTCGCCGGTGTAGACGGGCCCGAACTCGCCCACCCAGAGCGGCGTCCCCGTCTCCCGCTGGAAGCGCGAGCGCCGCTCGAAGGTCCGCTCCAGCGCGTCCCGGTCGCACCACTCGCCGCGCGTGTAGCCGGGGTACGGCCCGCCGTGGGCGAACCCGGCCAGCGCGTAGTCGTGACAGACGAACACCGTGTTCTCGTACATCTCGCGGAAGACCGTGAAGTCCGTGGCGTACGTGTTGCCGTCCAGGAACAGGACGTGCCGCGGGTCGGCGGCGCGCAGCGCCTTCACCAGCCGGTCGTAGAACGGGCCGACGACCTTGCCCGACGGGTCGCCCGGCTCGTTCACCGGGTTGTAGCCCGCCACCCACGGATGGTCGCGGTAGTGGTCGGCGATCGCCTCCCACAGGTGCACCACCCGGTCCTGGAAGTGCCGGTGCCGCCAGAACGCGGCGATGTGCGTGGGGTTGTCGGAGTGCCAGTGCTGGTTCTGCGAGCCGGGCAGGGCGTGCAGGTCGATCACGCTGTACACGCCGTGCGCGCCCAGCAGATCGATCACCCGGTCCAGGTGCCGGAAGCCGTCCTCGACGATCTCGAACGGACGGTCGTCCGACTCGAAGTGCCGGTAGTTGACCGGGATGCGCACGCAGTTCATGCCCAGCCCCGCCAGCAGCGCCGCGTCGTCCTCGGTGAAGAACGAGGTGAGCAGCCGCTCGAAGAACAGCGCCGCCCGCTCCTCGCCCAGCACCTCACGCACGGCCAGCCGCATCGACGACTCGTCGCCGGGGTAGCCGGTGATGAAGTTCTCCATGTTGAGCCAGCCCCCGAGGCCCACCCCGCGCAGCCACACCGGCGTGCCGTCGGAGGTCAGGAGCCGTGTTCCGGACACGTGCAGCATGGTCACCCTTTCGTCGCTCCCGCGGTCAGTCCGCCGATGAGGTGCCGCTCGGCGACGGCGTAGAAGCCCAGCGCCGGCAGCATGGCCAGCACCAGGTAGGCGAGCACCCGCGCGATGTCCGAGGTGTACTGGCCCTGGAACTGCTGGACGCCCAGGGGCAGCGTCCACGCCGTCTCGTCGCTGAAGACCACCAGCGGCAGCATGAAGGTGTTCCAGCTCCCGACGACGGCGAGCACCGAGACGGTGGCCAGCGCCGGGCGGGCCATCGGTAGCAGGATCCGCCAGAAGAACCCGAACGGCGTGCAGCCGTCGATGGTGGCGGCCTCCTCGATCTCGCCCGGGATGCTGCGGAAGAAGCCGCGCAGGATGATGATCGTCAGCGGCAGCCCGAAGGCGGCCTGGGTGAGGATCACCCCGAGCGGGTTGTCGAGCAGGCCGAGGGTGCGCAGCATCACGAAGATCGGCAGGATGGCCACCGCGAACGGGAACATCAGGCCCACGGTGAAGACCGTGAACAGCAGCTCCCGGCCCCGGAAGGCGAAGCGGGCGAACACGTAGGCCGCCATCGCCGACAGCAGGACCACGATCGCCGTGGTCGCCACCGCGATGAACGTGCTGTTCCAGAGCTGCCGCCAGAACGAGCCCGAGCCGAGGACGTCGGTGTAGTTCTCCGTCACCCACGGGTCGGGCAGGCCGAAGGGGTTGGTGGAGAGCTGGTCGGTGCTCTTGAAGCCGCCGAGCAGCGCGTACACGATCGGCACGAGGATGAACGCGCCCACGATCCAGGCGACCGCGTGCAGGGGAAGGGTGCGTCTCACCGGTGGTCTCCCATCGACGTCGTCGCGCCCTCGAGGTCGCGGCGCATCACGAACCGCTGGTAGAGCAGCGCGAAGACGAGGCTCAGCCCGAACATGACGACGCTGATGGCGCTGGCGTAGCCCACCTGGTTGCGGCCGAAGCCGAACTCCATCATCGTGACCGCCATGGTCTCCGAGGCGTGCGACGGGCCGCCCTCGGTGAGGATCCACACCAGGTCGAAGAGCTGGATCGTGTAGATGACGGACAGGAACACGCTGATCCGGATCGTCGGGCCGAGCAGCGGCAGCGTGACGTGGCGGAACACCCTCCACGGCGTGGCGCCGTCGATCCGCGCGGCCTCGATCAGCTCGTCCGGGATGTTCTGCCGCCCCGCCAGGTAGATCATCATGTGGAAGCCGAAGTACTTCCACGTCATCACGAGGAACACCGACGGCAGCACGGTGCCCGTGTCGGCCAGCCACTCCGACTCCAGCCCGAACACGCCGAGGATCTGGTTGGCCAGCCCCGCGTCCGGTGACAGGAGCAGCGAGAACAGCACCCCCGTGATGACCTCCGACAGCACGTACGGCGCGAAGAACACCAGCCGGTAGACGGCCCGCCCGCGCACCCGCTGGTGCAGCAGCATGGCGATGGCCAGCGAGAACGGCAGCTGCACGCCCAGCGACAGCAGGATGATCACGGCCAGGTGCCAGAGGTCCTGCCGGAAGACCTCGGTGCCGAAGAGCCGGGTGAAGTTGTCCAGGCCGACGAAGTTCGTCGGCAGGCCGCCGAAGCCGTTCCACTTGAACGCGCTGGCGTACAGCGCGACCACGATCGGCGCGACGACCAGCAGCAGGAACAGCACCAGGGCCGGCAGCACGAACAGCGTGATGGTCATCCAGGGCCGGCGCCTGCGCCGCGGCGGCCGGGCGCGGGCCGCGGGCGCGGGCGCCTGCGGCCCTCGCGTGAGCGTCGTCATTCGCTCTTGGCCACTTCCGTGACGGCCCCGGCGACCTGCTGCGGCGTCTTGGTGCCGGCGATGAGCTGGGCGACGCTGTCGTTCACCTCCGCGCCGACCGCGGGCGGGTACGCCTGGTCGAGGTAGAGCTGGAAGCCGGTCGCGCTCGCCAGGGACTCCGCGACGACCTTGAGGTTCGGGTCCTTGACGGCGCTCTCCTCGCCCTGGAGCACGGGCAGCACGCCGCCCTTCTCGACGGCCCTGCTGTGGTTGGCCATCTCGTCGAAGAACTTGACGAACTCCACCGCCTCCGGCGGCGCGTCGGCGCCCACGGCCAGGCCGCCGCCACCGCCGAACGCGTCGGTGATCGCGCCCTTGCCGCCGTCGACCGCCGGGAAGGGGAAGAAGCCGAGGTCGTCGCCGAGGCCCTTGCCCGACGACTTCTGCACGGCCGGCGCCCACTGACCCATCAGCTCCATGGCGGCCTTGCCGTTGGAGACGCTCGCGGACTGCCCGTCGGGGGTGGAGTAGCCGGCGCCGAGGAAGCCCTTCTGGAACGGCTGGAGGTCGGCCAGCGCCTTGAGCTGCTGCCCGGCGGCCACGAAGTCGGGGGTGTTGAAGTTCTTGTCGGTCGCGGCCTGCTGGAGCGCCGGCACGCCGCCGATGCGCATGGCCAGGTAGGCCCAGTAGTAGTGGCCCGGCCACTTCTCCTTGCCGGCCAGCGCGACCGGGGTGGTGCCGGCCGCCTTGAGCTTCTTGACGTCGTCGAGGAGCTCGGCCCAGGTGGCGGGCGGCTGCTGGATGCCGGCCTTGGCGAAGAGCTTCTTGTTGTACCAGAAGCCGACCATGCCGATGTCGGTCGGTAGGCCGTACGTCTTGCCGTCGAACTGGTAGGCGGCCAGCGACGCCTTGGTGAAGCCGCCGAGGATGGGGGCGACGTCGGCGGAGATGTCCTTGACCAGGTCCGCTTCGATCTGCTGCTTGAGGACCCCGCCGCCCCACGTGGCGAACACGTCGGGCGCCTTGCCGGACTGGGTGAGGGTCGTGATCTTGGACTTGTACGCCTCGTTCTCGAGGACGGTGGCCTTGATGGTGACGTTGGGATGCTTGGCCTCGAACTCCTTGGCCCGCTCGGCCATGATTGTTTTCATCGGCTCGGTGGTCGACAGGTGCCACAGCTCCAGGGTCACCTTGGCCGGTGAGCCCGCCTGGCTCTGCTTCGGCTCGGCGGCGCCGCCTCCGCCGCCACCGCATCCGGTGACGAGCGCGGCCGTCGCGATCAGCAGGAAACCACGTTTCATAGGGGTTCTCTCCTCAGGCCGAAAGTTTCGTGAAACCCCCCGATAATTTCGCTGACCGGAGCATAGGTAAACGGCCTGTTACGCGTCAATAGCAGGAACGGGAGCATCGCTGGCCCGAAAGTTTCGGTACACTCTGGAGCCATGTCAGCCAAGAGGCGGGTGACGATCGCCCTGATAGCCGAGGAGGCCGGGGTGTCCATCCCCACGGTCTCCAAGGTCATCAACGGCCGTCCCGAGGTCGCTCCCGCGACCCGCTCCCGCGTCGAGCGGCTGCTCCAGCAGCACGGCTACCAGCGGCGCGCCAGCACCGGCGACACCCCCGCCGGGCTCGTGGACCTCGTCTTCGCCGAGATCGAGTCGCCGTGGGCCATGGAGATCGTCCGCGGCGCCGAGAGCGCCGCCCACGAGGCCGGGGCCAGCCTCGTCATCTCCGTCCTGCACACCCACGCCGGGCCCGGCCGCGACTGGATGGAGCGCCTGGCCGGTCGCCGCACCGACGGCGTCGTCATCGTCGCCTCACGCCTGTCGGCCGGGGTGCAGGACCAGCTTCGCGCCCGCTCGCTGCCGTTCGTGGTCGTCGATCCGGAGGGGGAGCCGGCGCCCGGCGTCGTCTCCGTCGGCGCCACCAACTGGAACGGCGGCCTGGCCGCCACCCGGCACCTGGTCGAGCTCGGCCACCGCCGCATCGCCATGATCAGCGGTCCCGCCGACATGCTGTGCAGCCAGGCCCGCATCGACGGCTACCGCGCCGCCCTGGAGACCGCCGGCATGCCGGTCACGCCCGAGCTGATCCGGCGCGGCACCTTCCTCGTCGACTCCGGCCACGACAACGGCCACGCCCTGCTGTCGCTCGACGACCCGCCCACGGCCATCTTCGCGGGCAGCGACCTGCAGGCGTTCGGCGTGTTCGAGGCCGCCCGACAGCGCGGGCTGCGGGTGCCGGAGGACCTCAGCGTCGTCGGCTTCGACGACCTGCCGCTCGCCCGCTCGGCCTGGCCGCCGCTGACCACCGTCCGCCAGCCGCTGCAGGAGATGGCCGCGCTGGCCACCCGCACGGTGCTCGCGATGGGACGGGGCGAGCTGCCGGAGACGCGGCGCGTCGAGCTGGCCACGGAGCTGATCGTCCGGGAGAGCACCGCGCCCCTGACCTGATCCCCGGCGAAGGGCAGCGGTGGAAGAGGCTCGCCTGCCCCCGTCGCCTCTACGCCGCCGATGACGGGGGCTGCCTCAGTCAGCACAACCCGGAGGCCGCCGACGGCCTGGACGGCTTCGGCGCGGCCGCCGCCACCGCGGAAGCGCGGCGCGTACGCCCGGTTTCCCGATCGGCCTCCCGGGCAGCCGGTACGGCATGCTGCGAAATCTGGTGAACGGAGCCGTCGGCGGAGCCCTTGCCACGGTGGCGATGAGCACGGTCATGGTGGCCGGTCAGCGCGCCGGCCTCATGGGGGACCAGCCGCCCAAGCGCATCGTCCGCGCGATCCTGCCCGGTCACCCGCGCAAGCCCAAGCCGGGGGAGGGCGTGCTGGCGACGGCCGCCCACTTCGCGTTCGGGATCGGGTCCGGCGCGCTGTTCGGCGTGCTGACCCGGGGCCGGGGCCGGGTGCCGCTCGGCGTCGTGTACGGCCTCGCGATCTGGTACGGCAGCTACGCCGGCTGGGTGCCCAAGCTCACGACCCTGCCGCCGGCCCACCGCGACCGGCCCGGCCGCCAGGCGGTGATGGCCGCCGGCCACGTCGTCTACGGCGTGACGCTGGCGAACGCCGTCAACCGCCTCGACCACCGCGCGGCCGAGGCGGCCTGACCGCACCCATCGGGAGGCGCCGCTCGTCATCAGGCGTCAGAGGCGCCCCCGCGTCAGTAGACGTCAGAGGCGCCCCGCGTCAGTAGGCGGCGGAGGCGGCCCGCGTCAGTAGGCGGCGGAGGCGGCCTCGTGTCCGTAGGCGTCCGCCTGTGCCGAGTACCGGCGGATGCCCCCGGTCGCGGGGACGCGCTCGGCCAGCCCCGGGTCGCCCGACAGCAGCGTCTCGGCCGCCTCCTGGGCGGTCCCGCCCATGGCCGTCACCAGGGCGGCCAGCGCGCCCGTGACGTACGCCGCGGCGGCCGACGTGCCGGCCCAGCTCGCGTAGCCACCGAAGTCCACGGGCCGCTCGTACGTGCTGACGACCAGCACGCCCTCGGCGTCGCGCTCCACCAGGGAGGCCCGGCGCAGGAACAGCCCGTCGTGCTCACCGGGCGCCATGAGGCTGATCCACGGCGCCGACTGCGAGTACGGTGCCCGCTCGCCCTTCTCGTCCAGGGCGCCCACGGCGATCACGCCGGGCAGCGCGGCCGGGTAGATCGTGCTGTCGCGCGTCGGGCTCGGGTACGGCCGCGACACGGGCAGCCCCCAGTTGCCGGCGCTGGCCACGTGCAGGCACCCGAGCCGCGACTCGGCCCGCTCCAGCACGAACGGCGCCCTGCCGTCCCAGGTGGTGCCGCCGAGCGCGGTGAGCAGGAGGTGCACCTCGCCCCTGAACAGGACCATCGCCTTGGCCAGCGACCACGAGTCGACCTGGTTCTCCTCGTTCAGCGCCTGGCGGATCACGATGTCGGCCCCGGGCGCCTGCCGGGCGACGATCCCGGCCAGGTGGACGGCGTGCCCCATCGTGGCGGGCGCGTCGGGCCGCTCCTGCTCGCCGAACGCCGCCGAGTCGGCCAGGTAGTGCCCGGCGAGGGGGGGTGGCGGTAGAAGGCGCCGTCGAGGATGCCGACCCGCACGCGGGGGCCCTGGTAGGTCGAGCGGGCCGGGATGACCACGTCGGGCTCGCCGGCCAGCCGCCGCGGGTTGCCGTCGAGGCCGCCCGTGTACGGCAGGCCGTCGGCGTGCATGCGGACCTTGGCCATGCGCGGCACCCACGAGCCGTTGCGCAGCCGGTCGCGCAGGTGGAACAGCAGCCGGTCCAGGTCGGTCGGCGCGGGCGCGCCCGGCGGCAGCCCCGCGGCGCGGGCCTCGGCGATCATCCGCTGGTCCAGGTCCTCGGCGAAGGGGAAGCGGCGGAGATCGCCCACCTGGATCCTGGTCAGGCCGAGCACGAGGTCCCGGTCCGGCGGCGCGGCCAGGTGGCCCTCCAGTTCGGCCAGGACCGGTCCCTCGTCGCGGGTCTCGGCCACGAGCTGGTCGTCGAGGTAGCGGTCGGTCCTCGTGGCGCCCTCGGCGTACGGCATGGCGTTCCTCCTTCGCACGGCTCGTAGGGGACGGAGGGCGCGGCCCGTCCCCTGATACAGCGCTCCGTCAGAGAGTGATCCAGCTCGTCGACACCCGGACCCCGTCGCCGGTGCGGCACTGCAGGTGGAACGGGTGGTCCGGGATGGGCCTGATCGTGAATCCGCCCACCTCGTCGCTGCGGACGGTGGCCGTGACGCCGGACAGCACGCGCACGTTGATGTCGGTCACCTGGCCCGGCACGATCTGCCCGACGAGGGCGTCGCCGGCCACCTCCAGCTCGATCGTCAGCGAGTGGCAGGCGAACGTGAGCGCGCGCAGCGGCGCCGACTCCGACCGGGTGAGCGCGGCCGTCCGCTCCCCGTCCGTCTCGGAGTCGTAGGCCAGCCGGGCCAGCTCGTCGTCGATGGAGCGCCAGGTGAACGCCGCCTGCGCCGACGCGACGACCTCCCGCGGCACCTCCTCGGCCGCCCGGATCGCGACGGCCAGCTCCGCCAGGGTCTCCTCGTCGCTCCAGGGCCGCCCGCGGCCGCCGCTCCCGGGCTGCCCGGGGTCGCCGCCCCGCCGCCTCTCGGGGTCGCCGCCCCACCGCCGCTCAGACATGACCGCCGCCTTCCGGGCCGAGGTGATCGTGCAGGTACGGGCTCTGGCGCAGCCTGTCCAGGCACCGGGCGCGTCTCGGCCCGATCCCGCCGACCGGCGTGCCGATCTCCACGGGCTGGACGGGGCGCGGCTCGCGCACCTGGCGGCGCACGGCCGGCTGCACGCCGCCCACCCGCTGTTCTCCTCGCTGCACCTGTCGGACGGCCCGCTCACCCTCTACGACCTCGAACGGCTGCGCCGCGCCCCGCGCGTCGTCGTGCTGGCGGCGTGCGAGAGCGGCCGGTCCATCGTCCGCGCCGGCGACGAGCTGCTGGGGCTGAGCGCGACCTTCCTCGCCCACGGCGCCCGTACGGTCATCGCCTCGGTCGTGCCCGTGCCGGACGCCGAGACGGCCTCGCCCATGGCGGCCCTGCACCGCCTGCTGGCCGCCGGGCGGTCCGCGGCCACGGCGCTGGCCGAGGCGCAGGGGGAGGTCTCGGGCGACCTGCCGGGCGCCTCGGCGGGCTTCGTCTGCATCGGCGCGGACGTGCGGCTGGACCCGCCGGGCCTTCCGGGCGGCGGCGCGCATGCAGGGGGCGCGCACGCAGGGGGCGGGGACGCGGCGGCGCGTGCCGCCGGGAGGCGAGGCGGGTAGGGTCGGCGCACGTGAGCACCGAGTTGGAGGAACTGGCCGCGCGGCTGCGCGCGTTCGCCCGGGCCCGGGACTGGGAGCAGTTCCACACCCCGAAGAACCTCGCGATGGCGCTGGCCGGCGAGGCGGGCGAGCTGGTGGCCGAGTTCCAGTGGCTCACACCGGGCGAGTCGGCGAGCCTCGACCCGGCCACGCTCGACCGGGTCCGCGGTGAGCTGGGCGACGTGACGGCCTACCTCGTGCGGCTGGCCGACGTCCTCGGGATCGACCTGGTGGAGGCGGCCCGGGCCAAGCTGGAGGAGAACGAGCACCGCTACGACCCCGCGCTCTACCGCGGCTCGGCCAGGAAGGCGCCCCCGCTGCCCCCTCACCCGGACCGCTGACCGGGCCCGGGAACGGCGAGCTTCTCGCCGGCTTGAGGCCGCGCATAAGGTGACGGGCATGCGATTCGGCGTGCTCGGCCCGCTGGCCGTCTGGACCGACGCCGGGGAGAGCGTGACGATCCCCGGCCTGAAGGTGCGTGCGCTCCTCGCGGATCTCCTCGTCAGCGAGGGGTACGTCGTGTCCACGGACCGGCTGGTGGACGACCTGTGGACCGGCGAGCCGCCGGGCAACCCGGCCGGCGCGCTCCAGGTGCGCGTGTCCCAGCTGCGCAGGGCGCTGGAGGACGCCGAGCCGGGCGCCAAGAACCTCGTCGTCTCCCGCGCCCCCGGCTACCTCCTCCAGGCCGGGCCCGGGGCCGTGGACGCCGCCCGCTTCACCGATCTGGTGGCGCGCGCCGAGACGGCCGACGGCCCGCGCGCCACGGCGGCGCTGCTGTCGGAGGCGCTCGGGTTGTGGCGGGGGCCGGCGTTCGCCGACTTCGCCGACGAGGAGTTCACCAGGGCGGCGATCGTCCGCCTGGAGGAGCAGCGCCTCGCCGCGCTGGAGCGGCACGCCGAGGCGCGCCTGGAGCTGGGCGAGCACGGGCTGCTCGCGGGCGAGCTGGGCGACCTCGTCGCCCGCCACCCGCTGCGGGAACGGCTGCGCGCCGTCCACATGCGCGCCCTGTACCGGGCGGGACGGCAGAGCGAGGCGCTGGCCGGCTACACCGACCTGCGCGAGCGGCTGGCCGAGGAGCTCGGCCTCGATCCCGGCCCCGAGCTGGCCGGGCTGTACCAGGCGATCCTCGGCCAGGACCCCGCGCTCAGCGCCGCGGCCGAGCTGCCGCCCACCAACCTGCCCGCCCCCGTCAGCAGGCTGATCGGTCGCGACGACGCGGTCGCCGAGGTCGCCGCCCTGCTGGAGGACGAGCGGCTCGTCACGCTGACCGGCAGCGGCGGCGTCGGCAAGACCCGGCTCGCGATCGAGGTCGCCCACCGGCTGTCCGGCGCGTACGCCGACGGCGCCTGGCTGGTGGAGCTGGCCGCGCTCGACCGTGCGACGGGCTCGCCCGCCGAGGCCGTCATGGAGGTGCTCGGCATCCGCGAGGGCACCGGCGGCGGGGCGCCCGCCGCGCGGCTCGCCGAGGCGTTGCGCACCCGCGAGCTGCTGCTCGTGCTCGACAACTGCGAGCACGTGGTCGAACGGGTCGCCGAGCTGGCCGAGGCGCTGCTGCGGGCCGTGCCGGGGATGCGCGTGCTGGCCACGAGCCGCGAGCCGCTGGCCCTGCCCGGCGAGGTGCTGTGGAGTGTGCCGCCGCTCGGCGTGCCCGACCTCGGCGCCTTCGACACCGTCCTCGGAGCCTCCCCGGCCACCGCCCTCGCCGCCGCGGAGCGGTCCGACGCCGTACGCCTGTTCGTGGCCCGCGCCGCCGCCTCGACGCGCGGCTTCGCGCTGGACACCGGCAACGCCGAGGCGGTCGTACGGCTCTGCCGCCGGCTCGACGGCATCCCGCTCGCGCTGGAGCTGGCCGCCACCCGGGTGCGGGCGCTCGGCGTGCAGGGGGTGGTGGCGCGGCTGGACGACCGGTTCCGGCTGCTCGCCTCCGGGCACCGCGGAGCGCCGCCCCGCCAGCAGACGTTGACCGCGGTCATCGACTGGAGCTGGAACCTGCTGACGCCGTCCGAGCGGGTGGTGCTGCGCCGCCTGGCCGTCCACGCCGACGGGTGCACGCTGGAGGCGGCCCAGGAGGTCTGCGCGGGCGACGGCGACGGACGGCTCGCGGAGCTTGACGTCCTCGACCTGCTCGCCCGGCTGGTGGACCGGTCGCTGGTGGTGGTCGTGGACGGCCCGGCAGGCGTCCGGTACCGGCTGCTGGAGTCGGTGGCCGAGTACTGCCTGGACCGCCTGGCCGAAGCGGGAGAGGTGGAGGAGGTACGGCGCGCCCACGCCCGCCACCACCTGGCCCTCGCCGAGCGGGCGGAGCCCGCCCTGTACGGGCACGACCAGAGCGTATGGCTGCAACGGCTCGACGCGGAGGCGGCCAACCTGCGCGCGGCCCTGGAGACGGCGGCCCGCGGCGACGACGCCGGCACCGCGATCCGCCTGGTCAACGCGCTGAGCTGGTACTGGTACCTGCGCGGCCGGCCCGGTGAGGCCCGGCGCTCGCTGGAGACGGCGCTCGCCCTCCACGGCGAGGCGCCCGGCAGGGCCAGGGCGGCGGCCTGGCGGGCCGGGTTCGCGATGATCCTCGGCGACGAGGCGACCTGGGACACCATCGCCATCGACGACCCCCGCGAGAGGGCCCGGGCCGAGCTCTTCCTCGGCATGGCGATCTCCGACGTGCCGGCGGCGCAGGAGCTGATCGGCGCAGCGCTGACGACGTTCCGCGCGATCGGCGACGAATGGGGCGTCGCCGCGGCCCTCAGCAAGCGGGCCCGCGACGCCTTCACCGCGCGTGACGTCGTCGCCCTCGAACGCGACAGCGAGGAGAGCGCCCGCCTGTTCGACCAGCTCGGCGACCGGTGGGGGCGGCTCCAGGCCACGGAGTGGCTGGCCGGCCTGGCCGACATGAAGGGCGATTCCGACGGGGCCAGGCGGCTGTTCGAGGACGGGCTGCGCGTGGCCGAGGAGCTCGGGCTGTGGGCCGAGGCCGCCCGCCGTACGGCCTGGCTGGGCTGGGGAGCCCTGCACGGCGGCGACTACGGGCGGGCGATGGAGCTGTGCGGCCGGGGGCTGCGGCTGTCGGTCGAGCAGGGCTTCCGCGAGGGCTCGGTCATGGCCGAGATGGGCCTCGCCTTCGCCGCGCGCCGGGCCGGGCGGCTCGACCTGGCCGAGCCGCACCTGCTGCACCTGCTCGAAGGGGTGCCGCGCCATCCCGGCGCCGAACCCGCGCTGCACCTGCCCACCACGCTCGTCGAGCTGGGACACCTGCGCGAACGGCTCGGCGACGCCGAGGAGGCCCGCGCGCTGCACCTGGAGGCGCTGACCGCGGCGCAGCGGGTCGGCGACCCGGCCACGGTCGCGTTCGCCGTGGACGGGCTCGCCTCCGCGCTGGCCGCCCTCGGCTCGCCCGAGCGGGCCGCACGGCTGCTCGGCCTGGCCGCCGCCGCCCGCGAGGCCGGCCAGATGCCGGCGGGGCCGTCGCAGGCGGAGGAGATCGGACGCGTCACCGGGCGGGTGCGCGCGGCGCTGGGCGAGGAGAGGTTCGAGGCGCTGTACGAGGAGGGCGGCCGGCTCAAGCCGGACGACGCGCCCGGCCTCTGAGGGGCTCTCGTGAGGGTCACGCCCGGGCCACGTGCTCGGCCAGCCGGTCGAAGAACTCGGTCCAGCCCGCCTTGGCCTGCCGGGCGTGCTCCTCGTCGGTGTTGACCCCGAACTGGTGGAAGCGCATCGCGGTCCCGCCGTCCGACTCGGTCAGCTCCAGCGTGACCACCGAGGCGGGGCCGTCGCCCGGGTCGTCCGGGTCGCCGGTGGTGAAGACCAGCCGGCCGGGGCCGTCCACCTCGCGGTAGGTGCCGCCGAGCGGGGCCTCGAAGCCGCCTTCGCCGACCAGGACCACCTGCCAGGCGCCGCCGGGCCGGACGTCGGCGACGATCCGCTCCGCGGGGGCGGTGAAGGAGCGGGGGCCGAACCAGCGGGACAGGCGCCCGGGCTCGGTCCAGGCGGCGTAGACCTCCTCGCGGGGGGCGTCGAGGGTCCGGGTGATCTCGAACTGCGCGGTCTGCGGCATGGTGCTGCCTTTCGCTCGTGGGCTCGTCGGTCTGACCTGTCCCACGATGCCGGGGCCGCCTTACGATCCCCTTCCCGCCTTCTTAAGGCGCCTCCTCAGCCCGCCTCCACCATCGGGTCGGCCGCCAGGTAGCCGGTGAGGTCGGGGTCGTCCGGCCGGGCCAGCACGTGCTCCACCCAGGCCCGCCGTTCGCAGTCGATGGCCACCAACTGCCAGACGCAGCCGATCGGCGCGTCGAGCGGCATGCGGCGCAGGTCGGTCGTGCCCAGGTCGGCCCGCCACATCCGCTGGAACAGGATGTCGGACCGCCACCAGCAGACGTTCGCCCACAGCGCCTCGGTGCCGCGGTCCACGATGACGAACGCCACCCCGCCCCCTGGGGGCAGGTCCTGCTCGGCCGCCTGCAGCGCGGCCTCCACCTCGAAGTCGTCGGGCAGCTCTCCTTCCGCGGTGATGCCGATGACCTTCACGCTCCACCCGGCCGTCATCGTCACGCCTAAGGACCGGGTCCGGCGCGGCCGGTACGGGGATCTCAGTGGCTCCAGAGGGGTCATGGATCAGAAGGTAGTCCCGTACGGGGAGCGATCAGAAGCCCGTTCGGCACTTACGTCGAGCCTGACATGCCGCATGATCGGACTGTGGACGGGATACGCACGGTTGGATAGCCTTTCCAGGGATTTTTCAGGCGTTTTCCGGGCTTTTCGGGGACTCAAAGGGGCCTATGGACGGGCTGGCTGACGAGGACTTGGCACTGCTCCTGCTGATCCGCTGCTTCGAGCGGAAGCTGCTCGCGCTCTTCGAGCAGGGGGAGCTCAACGGCACCACCCACACCTGCCTCGGGCAGGAGTACGTCCCCGTCTCGCTGCGGCCCCTGCTC
This sequence comes from Nonomuraea sp. NPDC050691, assembly GCF_040654455.1. Taxonomy (NCBI): domain Bacteria; kingdom Bacillati; phylum Actinomycetota; class Actinomycetes; order Streptosporangiales; family Streptosporangiaceae; genus Nonomuraea; species Nonomuraea sp. NPDC050691. The sequence goes on along the minus strand of NZ_JBFAIA010000143.1, from coordinate 4,973 downwards.
CGCGACAGCGACTGGATCTTCAGCAACCACCGCGGCCACGGCCACTACCTGGCCCGCTTCGACGACCCCGAGGGGCTGCTGGCCGAGATCATGGGCCGCGAGGGGGCCGTCTGCGACGGGGTGGGCGGCAGCCAGCACCTGCGGCGCGAGCGCTACCTGTCCACCGGCGTGCAGGGGCAGAGCCTGCCCGTGGCCGCCGGGGTGGCGCTCCACCTCAGTCGGCACGAGCCCGGCGCCCTCGCCTGCGCGTACATCGGCGACGGCACCTGGGGCGAGGGTGCCGTGTACGAGGCGCTGAACATGGCCGCGCTCTGGCGCCTGCCGCTCCTGGTCGTCGTCGAGCACAACGGCATCGCGCAGTCCACGCCCACGCCGGCGCAGATGGCCGGCACGGTGGCGGGGCGGGCGGCGGCGTTCGGCGTCCGGCACCACGCGCTCGACACCCTGGACGTCACCGCCGTCAGGCGCGAGGTCGCCCCGCTGATCGAGGAGGCCCGCGGGGAGCCGGCGCCGCTCGTGCTGGAGTTCGCCACGCACCGGCTCGGCCCGCACAGCAAGGGCGACGACGTCCGCCCGCCCGGCGTCCCCCTGATCGACTGGTACGCCGCCTACCAGGCCGCGCACCCCGCCCAGTCGGCCCGGATCGAGGCCGCGGCCCGCGACCGGGTCGAGCGCGTCGCCGCCGAGGTCGCGGCCCGGCCCCCCGCCTCGTGGAGCGCCGCATGAGGACCTTGTGGAGCGTCGCGTCGAGGACCACGCGGGGCGTCGCATGAGGGTCGCGGAGAACCTCAACCGGGCCCTGCACGGCCTGCTGCGGGACGATCCGTCCGTGTACGTCCTGGGCGAGGACATCCTCGACCCGTACGGCGGCGCCTTCAAGATCACCAAGGGGCTGTCGGAACGCTTCCCGGACCGCGTGCTCGCGACGCCGCTGAGCGAGGGCGCCATCGCCGGCGCCGCCGCCGGGCTCGCGCTGGCGGGGGACAAGGCCGTGGTCGAGATCATGTTCGGCGACTTCGCCGCGCTCGCGTTCGACCAGATCGTGAACTTCGCCGCCAAGTCGGTCACCATGTACGGCCGGCGCGTCCCCATGCCGCTGATCGTCCGCTGCCCCTCCGGCGGCCACCGCGGCTACGGCCCCACCCACAGCCAGACCCTGCAGAAGCACTTCCTCGGGGTGCCGGGGTTGTCGCTGTTCGAGGTGACGCCGTTCCACGACAACCGCGCCGTGCTCGACCGCATGCTCGCGCTCGGCGAGCCGTGCCTGCTCTTCGAGGACAAGGTCCTCTACACCCGCCCCATGTACGGGGAAGGGGACGTGGACGAGCTGTTCGCCTGGCGGCTCGTGGACGACGTCGCCGTGGTGGAACTGGCCGGCGGCGGCGACCCGGACTACACGCTGATCGTCCCCGGCGGCCTCGTCCACCGGGCGGTGCCGGCCATGCGGGCGCTGCTGCTGGAGCACGACCTGGCGGGGGCGCTGCTCGTGCCGTCGCGGTTGCACCCGTTCGACCCGGCGGGGACGCCGGGACTCGTGCCGCTGCTGGCGCGTACCGGGCTCGTGTGCGTCGCCGAGGACGGCACGGCGGGCGGCACCTGGGGCGAGCACGTCGCGGCCGGCCTGCACGCGCGCCTGTGGGGGACGCTGCGCCGCCCCGTCGCCCTGGTCAGCTCGGCCGCGAGCGTCATCCCGACGGCCGTCCACCTGGAGCGGGAGGTGCTGGTGCAGGACACGACGATCCGCTCCGCCGTACTGGAGGGTCTGCATGGGTGAGCTCCGCGTCCCGAAGCTCAACAACAACGACTCGGAGTACACGCTGCTGGAGTGGCTCGCCGAGGACGGCGCGCCGGTGCGGCGCGACGACCCGGTGGCGACGCTGGAGACGTCGAAGGCGGTGGAGGAACTGGCGGCGGAGGAGGACGGCACGATCATGCACCTGGTGGCGCCGGGTTCCCTCTGCCGCCCCGGGGAGCTTCTGGCGCAGATCACCCATGACGGCGCCCCGCCTCCACTGCCCCGCGCCGCAGTGGACACGGCGAGCACCGGGAACGGCGCCCCGCCTCCGGCACGCGCGGATCAGGAGACGGCCGGGGCGCGCGGCGGCCCGGTCATCACGGCCCCGGCCCAGGACCTCATCGACAGCCTCGGCCTCGACCCGGAACTGGTGCGGAGCCTGGACGTGAAGGTGGTGCGCCGCGCGGACGTGGAACGTCTGGCCGCGGCCGGTGGCGGGCGGGACCAGAGCTCGGCCGGTGGCGGGCGGGATCAGGGCTCGGCCGGGGGCGTGCGGCAGGGGCTCTCGTCCCACCAGAGGGCGGTGGGCAGGACCGTCACCCTCTCCCACCGGACCATCCCCGCCGCGTACACCGCGATCAAGGTGGACGTGGGGGCGGCCCTGACCTTGACCCGCGACCTCACCCGGCGGCTGCGCAAGCTGGTCGGCCTCCCGGACCTCCTCATCGCCGCCGTCGCGTCCCTGCACGACAAGCACCCGATGTTCTTCGCCGAACTCGTGGACGAGGCGACCGCCGTGATCCCCGAGGCGCCCGCGGTCGGGGTGACCATCGACCTGGGCACGGGCCTGTTCGTCCCCGTCGTCCACGGCCGCCCGCCGCTCGCGGAGATCGCCGAGACCATGGCCGCCTTCCGCAAGCACGCCCAGCACGGCACCTTCACGGAAACCCACCTGCGGGGCGCCAACATCGCGGTCACGCTGCACCACGACCCGGACATCGTCCTGGCCGTCCCGATCATCGCCCCGGGCCACGCCTGCGCCCTCGCCCTGGCCTCCCCGCAACCGCAGGGGGACCGCACGGTGGCGACGATCGGCCTCGCCTACGACCACCGCCTCAACAACGGCCGCGACGCGGTCCTCTTCCTCCAGGCCGTCAAGGAGATCGTGGAGTCACCCGAGGGGGTGTGAGACAGCGCCTCGTCGTTGCTCCATGGCCCACCGGGCGGGGTCGGGCCTGTGGCCCGGCCGGAAGCGACGCCTGAGCCCGTCGGCGCGAAGCGCACCAAGGCCAAGCCCACTTGACCAGGGGCGGGACGCCCGGCGCGTCGGGTGACGGGCGGACGGACAGGATGCAATGTGCGGCATCGGCGGGTCGCCGCACAACCCCGGACCGTCATTTGTGACCGTCCCGAAATCTGGTTATAACGCCTTCATAACGTCCCATCTACACGTGTTGCTACTCGCGGAATCCTGGCCGAATACTGCGTCAACACGAGTAGATGGGACTTGCGTAGTGGTCACACGCCGCGATGTGGCGCGGCTGGCCGGCACCTCAGAGGCCGTCGTCAGCTACGTGCTCAACAACGGGCCGAGGAACGTCGCCCCGCACACCCGCGAACGGGTGCTGCGCGCGATCGACGAGCTCGGATACCGGCCGAACGCCGTAGCCCGTTCGTTGCGCACCAACCGCACGCACACGATCGGGCTCGTCGTCCCCGACAACGCCAACCCCTTCTTCGCCGAGCTGGCCCGTGAGATCGAGGACGTCGCCTTCCAGCACGGCCTGACGGTGCTGCTCGGCAACGCCATGGACGACGACGATCGCGAGGCCGCCTACGTGCGGACCCTGATCGACCGCCAGGTGGACGGGCTGATCCTGATTCCCGCCCACGGCCCGCGCGCCTGGCGGTCCCAGCTGGCCGCCTCCGGGGTGCCGTGCATCGTGCTCGACCGCGAGCTCGACGACACCCCGGCCAGCCACCTGCTTCTCGACAACGAGGGCGGCGCGCACGAGGCGACCAGGCACCTGCTGGAGCACGGGCAGCGGCGCATCGGCTGCGTGGCGGGGCCGAAGGACATCCACCCGACCGTCGACCGTGTCGCCGGCTGGTCGCGGGCGCTGGCCGAAGCCGGTCTCGACCCGGCCTCGATGCCGCTGGCCCACGGCCCGTACGGGCGGCGGCAGGGCTACCTCAGCGGCCGCCGGCTCCTGTCGCAGGACGACCGGCCCACCGCGCTCTTCGTGACCAGCGACGAGCAGGCGATCGGCGTCATGCGCGCCGCCGCCGAGCTGGGGCTGAACGTTCCCGGCGACGTCGCGCTGTGCTCGATCGACGGCATCGCCGCCTCCTCCTACACCGTGCCCGCGCTCACCACCATGCGCCAGCCGATCGAGGAGCTGGGCAGGCGCGCGGTGGAGCTGCTGGCGGCCCAGATCGGTGACGCGCCGGGCGGCGAGCGCGTGGTCCTGTCGGCCACCCTGATCCGGCGCGGCTCCTGCGGCTGCCCCGACCCCGCGGGCGGGCTGGACGATGCGTGAGCTGGAGCTGGTCGTCGTCGGCAGCCTCAACATGGATCTCACGGTCCCGGTGACGCGCCTTCCCGGCCGGGGCGAGACGGTCGCGGGCGCCGCCGCGGTGCGGGCCGCCGGTGGCAAGGGCGCCAACCAGGCGGTGGCCGCCGCCCGGCTGGGCGCGCGGGTGCGCCTGGTGGGCCAGGTCGGCGACGACGCGCTGGGCCGCGACCTGCTCGCCGCCGTGGCGGGCGAGGGCGTGGACGTCTCAGGTGTACGGCAGGCGCCCGCCGCCACCGGGCTGGCGATGATCGTCGTCGAGGACGGCGGCGAGAACATGATCACCGTCGCCCGGGGCGCGAACGGGCTGTTCCACCTCACCGACCTCGACCTCTCCGGTGCCGGCGCGATCCTCCTCCAGCTGGAGATCCCGGTCGCCGCCTGCCTGGCCGCCGCGCGGCAGGCCAGGGCGCAGGGCGTGCCGGTGATCCTCAACGCCGCGCCGTACACACAAGGACTTGACGAGCTGCTCGCCCTGGTGGACCTGCTGATCGTCAACGAGGGGGAGGCCGCCGCCCTGTGCGGCGGCACCGACCCCGCAGGGCTGCTCGCGCTCGGCCCGCGCGCCGCGGTGGTGACGCTCGGCCGGCGCGAGATCGGGAGTGCGTGGTGGAGGGGAAGAGTGTTTGTGTCTACGTGTTGTACTAGGGGGGCGCGGGTTCAAT
>NZ_JBFAIA010000142.1:0-21448 GCF_040654455.1 Nonomuraea sp. NPDC050691 | reverse complement strand
CGCTCGGGCTGCTCGCGCCGCGGCTGCGCGCCGCCGGGGCGCGGCGGGTGGTGATGCTCACCCACGGCCACGAGGCGTCCTGGGCGGCCGGCCCCGGGTTCCGCTCCGTGCTGCGCCGCATCGGCGGGTACGCCGACGTGGTCACCTACCTGGGGGAGTACACGCGCGCCCGGCTGGCCGCCGCCATTCCCCCGGACAAGCTCGTCCAGCTCGCGCCCGGCGTCGACACCGGGCGCTTCCGCCCCGAGGGCGAGCCCGGCCGGGCCAAGGAGGCGCTCGGGCTGGCAGGGCGGCCCGTGGTGGTGTGCGTGTCCCGGCTCGTGCCGCGCAAGGGTCAGGACCGGCTGATCGCGGCCTGGCCGGAGGTGCTCGCGGCCGTCCCGGACGCCGTGCTGCTGCTGGTGGGCGGCGGCCCGTACCGGCGGCGGCTGGAACGGCTGGCCGGCGGGCACGAGTCGGTCCGCTTCACCGGCACCGTCCCGGCCTCGGCGCTGCCCGGCTACTACGCGGCGGGCGACGTCTTCGCCATGCCCTGCCGCACCCGGTGGGGCGGGATCGACGTGGAGGGGCTCGGCATCGTGTTCCTGGAGGCGTCGGCGACCGGCCTGCCCGTGGTGGCGGGCGCCTCCGGCGGGGCGCCCGACGCCGTACGCCACGGCGAGACCGGCCTGCTCGTCGACGGCGAGGACACGGGCGAGGTGGCCGCCGCCCTCGCCGAACTGCTCGGCGACCCCGAGCGGGCCCGGAAGCTCGGCGCCGCCGGGCGCGAGTGGATCGGCCGCGAATGGTCCTGGGACCTGGTCGCCACCCGTTTCCACACCCTGCTGTGACGCCACCCTCTTCGTGGCGCCGAGGACGAACCCGGCCGCGAACTGCTTGGTGCAGGAGTCCAGTGGGATGCCGGGCCAGGAGAAGCCGTACCGCGGGCGGCCTACTGCAGAAGTTGCAGCGCCGTTCGACAGGGCGGGTAAAAGTGTGACCCCGTTTCCACCCTGCGGCAGACGCGGAGAACGGTGTTCCGTTCATAACCTGGCGCGGTGCTTCCACTTCGGAACCCCCGCTGCCGGCCGTACCTCATCACGGCGCCAGAGCAGCCAAGCCACAAGAGAGGACGGACATATGCGTGCAACCATGACAGTCCTGGCCGGGATGGCGCTGGCCGGCGGCCTGCTGGTGGCCCCCGCCGAGGCCTCCAGCGGAACGGTCGTCGAACTCAGGAACGCCGCCACCGGGATGTGCCTGGCGATCGGCCGCGGTGAAGCCCGGAAGGGCAAGACCGCGATTCAGTGGCCTTGCATCCACAGCCCGGCGCAGCGCTGGATGAGTACGCCCGACGGGCATCTGATGAACGTCGCCACCGGGATGTGCCTGGCAATCGGTGGCGGACAGGAGCGCAGGGGCAAGGCCGCCATCCAATGGACGTGCAATGGCGGATGGGAACAGCGCTGGAAGGAGAAGCAGATATGGCGTGGCTCCACGGATTCCCAGATCTCCGGCCTGCCGCGGCACCTCATGAACGGCGCGACTGCGATGTGCCTGGCGATCGGGGGCGGCGAGGCACGCAAGGGCAAGACCGCCATCCAGTGGCCGTGCAAGAAGTCGCTTGAGCAGGGCTGGCACGTCAGCGTGGTCGGCTAGCCGGCGATGCCGGCCCCTTGGGGGATCGTGCCATGGGGAAGAGAGACCCTGTGGGGCCGTCCAAGGCGAGCCAGCGGTGACAGAGATCCTGAGCGGGGCGGGCGTCAGGAGACAGGGCGGGAGTCAGGACGCGTACAGGGCGTCCACATCGGCGGCGAAGTCGCGCAGGACGATGTTGCGCTTGATCTTGAGGGTCGGCGTCAGGTGGCCGCTCTCCTCGGTGATGTCCGCGTCCAGGATCGTGAACTTCTTGATCTGCTCCGCCTTGGACACCGTGTCGTTGGCCCGGTCGACCGCCTGCTGGACCTCCGCGCGGATCTCCCGGTCGGCGGCCGGGTCCGCGGTGGCCCCGGCCCGCCCGCGCGTGGAACGCCACTGCTCCAGCGCCTCCGGGTCGAGCGTGATCAGGGCGCCCACGAACGGCCGGTCGTCGCCGACCACCACGGCCTGGGAGACCAGCGGGTGGGCCCGCAGCGCGTCCTCCAGCGGCCCGGGCGCGACGTTCTTGCCGGCGGAGGTCACGAGGATTTCCTTCTTGCGCCCGGTGATCCGCAGGTACCCGTCGGCGTCCAGTTCGCCCACGTCACCGGTGTGGAACCAGCCGTCGCCGTCGATCACCTCGCCGGTGGCGTCCTCGTTGTTCCAGTAGCCGCGGAAGACGTTGCGGCCCCTGGCGAGGATCTCGCCGTCGTCGCCGATGCGGAGGGTCACCCCGGGCAGGGGCTTGCCGACGGTGCCGATCTTGTTGGCTCCGGGCATGTTCACGCTGCAGGGCGCGGAGGTCTCCGTCAGCCCGTACCCCTCGAAGACCTCGATGCCGGCGCCCCGGAAGAAGTGGCCGAGCCGCTCGCCGAGCGCGCCGCCGCCGCTCACGGCCGCCGACAGGCGGCCACCGGTGGCCGCGCGGAGCTTGCGGTACACGAGCCGGTCGAACAGGGCATGCCGCAGGCGCAGGCCGAGGGGGGCGCCGCCCTCGTTCTCGGCGCGGCTCCAGGCCACGGCCGTGTCCACGGCGCGGGCGAAGATCGCGCCCTTGCCGCCCGCGATGGCCTTCTGCTCGGCGCCGTTGTAGACCTTCTCGAAGACCCGCGGCACGCCCAGCAGGAACGTCGGGCGGAACTCGACCAGGTCGGGCGCCACGTTCTTCATGTTCGGGGTGTGGGCGAGGACCGCGCCCGCCTCGACCAGCGCGACCTGGATCATGCGCGCGAAGATGTGCGCCAGCGGAAGGAACAGCAGCCCCGCCGGGGCCTTGGTGGTGAACAACGGCTCCAGCGGCCCGCGCACCACGTTCCGGCCGGTGAACAGCAGGTTGTCGTGGGTGACCCGGCAGCCCTTGGGCCGGCCGGTCGTGCCGGAGGTGTAGACGACGGTCGCGAGGTCGGCGCCGCACACCCGGCCGCGGCGCTCGGCCACGTCCGCGTCGGAGATCTCGGAGGCGCCCGGCAGGCCGTCGAGCGCGGCCTCGACCCGCCACAGGTCCTTCAGCCCGGGCGCGGCCTCGCGCACGGTCTCCTCGTGCCCGTCCAGCTCGACGAACGCCGCGCGCGCCGCGCTGTCGGTGAGGATCCACCGGACCTGCTCGGTCGAGGACGTCTCGTAGATGGGCACGGTCACCGCGCCCACGGACCAGACGGCGTAGTCGATCAGCGTCCACTCGTAGCGGGTGCGCGACATGAGCGCGACGCGGTCGCCGTGCTCGATCCCCGCCGCGATGAGTCCCTTGGCCAGCGCGACGACCTGGTCCCGGAACTCGGCGGCCGTGACGGCGGCCCACGCGCCGTCCACCTTGCGCCGCATGACGACCGTGCCGGGCTCCCGCTCGGCCCTGTCGAACACCGTGTCGGGCAGGCTCGCGGTGGCCGGCACATCCACCAGTACGGGAACGCTGTACTCGCGCACGGACAAACTCCTCCAGGCGGACGCTTCGGGGATTGCCTGGACGTTACCGCGATAAGTTACGTGCCGGTAGCCTTGTCATCCAGGCGTTATGAAGCCATTCCTCACGCTAGCAGCCACAGATCGGTTCGGGTGCCCACCGCGTTGAGCGCCCGCCGCAGAGGCGTGCGGAGTCCGCGCCCTTCGCGTTCAGCGGTCCGCCACGGGCTGCGCCGCAGGCGCATCTAGGATTGCCCGCATGCGGGTCCACGTCATCAGCGATGTGCACGGCAGGGCCGACGCGCTGGCCGCGGCCGGGAAGGGCGCCGACGCGCTGGTCTGCCTGGGCGACCTGATCCTGTTCATCGACTACGCCGACCACGGGCAGGGCATCTTCGCCGACCTGTTCGGCGCCGAACGGGCCGCGGAGTTCATCGGCCTGCGCACGGCGGGGCGCTTCGACGAGGCCCGCGCCATGTCCGCCCGCCTGTGGGCGACCCTCGACGGCGACCCGCGCGAGCACATCGAGCGCCAGGTGCGCGCCCAGTACGAGCGCCTGTTCGCCGCCATGCCGGTGCCCGCCTACCTCACCTACGGCAACGTCGACCTGCCGCGTCTGTGGGCCGACTACACGCGTGACGGGCACCGGGTGCTCGACGGCGAGAGCGTGGAGATCGGCGGGCTCCGGTTCGGGTTCGTCGGCGGGGGCCTGCGCACCGAGTACCGCACGCCGTACGAGATCAGCGACGAGGAGTACGCGGCGAAGGTGGAGGCGGTCGGCGAGGTCGACGTGTTGTGCTGTCACATCCCGCCCGCGGTGCCCGAGCTGCTCTACGACGTGGTCGCCCGGCGCTTCGAGCGGGGCAGCGAGGCCACGCTGGAGCTGATCCGCCGCACCCAGCCCCGCTACGCGCTGTTCGGGCACGTCCACCAGCCGCTGCACCGGCGGACCCGCATCGGCCGCACCGAATGCGTCAACGTGGGGCACTTCCGGGGGAGAGGCGTTCCTTTCGTCCTTGAATGGTGAACTCGTTCTCGAGTGGTGAACCGCCCGCACCGGCTTTCGGCGGTCCGCCGCAAGGAGCGAATTCTGCACTACGGTGGTCGCATGGCTGATCGCACGACTTCGAGCATCGTCATCGACGCCGACCGGCCCGGCGTGATGGCCGTCATCGCTGACTTCCCCGCCTACCCCGCATGGGCGGGCCAGGTGAAGAGCGCCGAGGTGCTGACCACGGGCGCCGACGGCAGGGCCGAGACCGTGCGGTACGTGCTCGACGCCGGAGTGATCAGCGACACCTACACCCTCGGCTACACCTGGCACGACGACGAGAGCGTCTCCTGGCGGGTGACCGAGCCCGGCAAGATGGTCGCCGAGCTGGAGGGAAGTTACCTCCTGTCCGCGGTGGGCACGGGCACCGAGGTGACGTACGAACTGGCGGTCGAGCTGAAGGTGCCGATGATCGGCATGCTGCGGCGCAAGGCCGAGAAGGTCATCGTGGACACCGCCCTCAAGGGCCTGAAGAAGCGTGTCGAAGGCCGCTGAGGTGAGCCCCCGGGTCCTGCTGTTCACCGGGAAGGGCGGGGTGGGCAAGACCACGGCCGCCGCCGCGACCGCGACCCTCGCCGCCCGGCGCGGCCTGAAGACGCTGGTCGTCTCCACCGACACCGCGCACTCGCTGGCCGACGCGCTCGCCGTCGAGCCCGGTGAGGTCGCCCCCGGCCTGCACCTGCACCAGGTCGACACGCAGAAGTCCCTCGAACGCCACTGGGGCGAGCTGCGCGACTACGCCCGCGGCCTGCTCGCCGAGCTGGGCCTGGACGAGATCACCTCCGAGGAGATCACGGTTCTGCCCGGCGCCGAGGAGATCATCGCCCTGCTGGAGCTGCGCGAGCACGCGCAGTCCGGCGCCTGGGACGTCATCGTCGTCGACTGCGCGCCCACCGCCGAGACGCTGCGGCTGCTCGCGCTGCCCGAGGCGCTCGACTGGCACGTGAGCAGGCTGCTCCCCGTGGGCCGCAAGATCATGAAGCTCGCCTCGCCGTTCGTGCGCAGCGTCGCGCGCGTCAGCGCCCCGGGCGACGAGGTCGTCGGCGCGGGCGAGCGCCTGCACCGCGCCCTGCTGGAGGTGCGCGAGCTGCTCACCGGCGACGGCGCGTCCGTGCGGCTCGTGCTCACCCCCGAGGCCGTGGTGCTCGCCGAGGCCCGCCGCACCCTCACCTCGCTCAACCTGTACGGCTACCGCGTCGACGCGGTCATCGCCAACCGGGTCTTCCCGGCCGGCGGGGCCGACGAGTGGCGCGCCCAGTGGGTGAGCGCGCAGTCGCGGCTGCTGGCCGAGGCCGAGGAGTCCTTCGCGCCGCTGCCCCTGCACGTCGTGCCGTACCTGCCGGCCGAGCCCGTGGGCGCCGACGCGCTGGCGGCGGTCGGCGAGCGGCTGTACGGCGACGCCGACCCGTTCGGGCCGCCCGGGGTGCGGCCGCCGCTGCGGCTGGCCGCCGACGAGCTGGAGCTCGACCTGCCCGGCGCCGACCGCGGCGACGTCGACCTGGCGCGCAAGGGCGACGAGCTGATCGTCACCGCGGGCCCGTACCGGAGGATCCTGGCGCTGCCGGTGGCGCTGGCCCGCAGGGAGATCGGCGGCGCGGTGCTCCGTGACGGCGTCCTGCGGGTACGGTTCAGCTCGGGAGCCCGATCCGGCGCGACGAGCGGAGCCTCCGGCCACGACGACAGGCCGGCCGCGACGTGAGCGAGAGGGCGGGCGCTCCGGAGCCAGGGAGGGCCAGATGAGCGAGACCAACGACAGAGACCCCCGCGACACCGGCGCCCGCGCCACCGACCCCCGCGCGGGCGGGAACCGAAGCGGCCAGACCGGCCAGACCGGCCAGACCGGCCAGAGCAGCCAGCCGGGCTGGAGCAACGAGACCGGGCAGAGCAACGAGACCGGTCAGAGCGGCCGGGACCCGATCGGCACGGTGGCCGACGAGGCGCGCAAGCTGTTCGACGCGATCCAGGGCCAGGCCACCCGCCACGTCGGCCGGACGGTGCTCAGCTCGTTCACCGGCTCGCTCGGCGGCGGCGGGCGCAGGGAGCAGCGGGACGTGTGGGGCGAGGCCGTCGCCGAGCCCCACGAGGAGTACATCTGCCGCGCCTGCCCGGTGTGCCGGGCGATCGCGGCGCAGCGCGAGTCGGGCAAGGACGTGACCGGCCATCTGGTCGCGGCGGGCGGCGAGCTGTTCGCCGCGTTCCGGCAGACGATCGACGCGCTCAGCAAGCCGGCCGCCCCCCGCGGGCCGCGCGAGGACCGGGAGCACGGTCGCGATACCGTGCAGCACATCGACCTGGGATAGGGGGCTACGGCAATGCTCACGATCGGCGTGGACATCGGCGGCACGAAGGTCAGCGCGGGTGTGGTCGACGAGAACGGCGCGGTCGTCGAGCAGGCGCTGCGCAAGACGCCGGCCGACCGGCCCGACCTCATCGCCGAGACCGTGGCCGACGTGGTCCGCGAGCTGGCCGAGGGCCGGGAGATCGAGGCCGTCGGCGTCGGCGCCGCCGGCTTCGTGGACGAGTCCCGGTCCGTCGTCCGCTTCGCGCCCAACCTGGCCTGGCGGGAGGAGCCGCTGCAGAAGAAGATCAGCGGCATGGTCGACCTGCCCGTGGTGATCGAGAACGACGCCAACGCCATGGCCTGGGGCGAGACCCGGTTCGGCGCGGGCCGCGGGCAGTCCCACATCGTGTGCCTCACGGTCGGCACCGGCATCGGGGGCGGCCTGGTGTTCGACGGGGCGCTGTTCCGCGGCCACTGGGGCATGGCGGCCGAGCTCGGCCACATGCAGGTCGTCCCCGACGGGCGGCCGTGCGGCTGCGGCCAGCGCGGCTGCTGGGAGCAGTACGCCAGCGGCAACGCGCTCGTCATGGAGGCCAGGCGCATCGCCGAGGAGCAGCCCGAGCGCGCCGGCGTCCTGCTCGGGCTGGCCGGCGGCAAGATCGAGGGCGAGGAGGTCACCGAGGCGGCCCGGCAGGGTGACGAGGCGTCGCTCGCGGCGTTCGCCACCCTCGCCGACTGGCTCGGCCAGGGCATGGCCGACCTGGCCGCGGTCCTCGACCCCGGCTGCTTCATCGTGGGCGGCGGCGTGTCCCGCGCCTCGGACCTGTTCCTGGACCGGGCGCGTGAGGCGTTCGCCGAACGGCTGACCGGCCGCGGGCACCGGCCGTTGCCCGAGATCCGGCTGGCCGAGCTGGGCGCCAACGCCGGCATGGTGGGCGCCGCCGACCTGGCCAGGCAGCGCTGACGGGCATGACCTGGCCAGGCGTCGCCGGCGGGAATACAGTCCGTCCGTGACGGTCCGGCTGGCCACCTACAACGTGCGGGGGATGAAGGACAGCGTCCCCGCGCTCACCCGGGTGCTCGGCGCGCTGCGCGCCGATCTGATCTGCGTCCAGGAGGCTCCGCGGCTGCTCGGCTGGCAGGCGCGGCGTGAGGCGCTGGCCGGCTCGTGCGGGCTGCGCGTCGTGGCGGGACGGCGGCTGGGCGGCGTGGCCGTCCTCGCCGCCCCCCGGGTGCGGCTGCTGCACGCCGAGAGCCACGTGCTGCGCGTCTTCGTCGGCCTGGAGGTGCGCGGCCTGGCGATCGCCGTCGCCGAGGTCGAGGGCGCGCGGCTGGCCGTCGGCTCCACCCATCTCGACCTGAACGCCGCGGCCCGGCTGCACCACGTGACCGAGGCCATGGCGCTGCTGGAGGCGGCGGCGGCCCGCTTCGGCGCGGAACCCGTCCTGTGCGGCGACTTCAACGAACGGGACCACCAGCCGGCCTGGCGCTACGTCGCCTCCCGGCTCACCGACTGCTATCCGGTGGCGCCGCGGGGCGACGGCCTGACCTTTCCCGCCGGGTCGCCCCAGGCCCGGATCGACGCGATCTTCACCGGGCCCGGCCTGCGGGTCCGCGACTGCGGAGGGGCGCTCGCCGATCCGGCCGACCTGGCCGCGGGTTCGGACCACCTGCCGGTGGTGGCGGAGGTGGAATCGGGGGCTGGGCTCCGGGGACCTGTCGTGAACCCTTAGCATTTGTTCATGACCCGTCGCTTCCGGCGGCGCGCGTTTTCCTTGATCATGGCGACGTCCGTGGCCTGGTCCCAGGTCACGCATGCCGCCCATGCCGAGCCCCGGCCCGCCTCGGTCGAGGCGTGGCAGCGCTCGACGAGCGCGCGCCTGGCCGCCGACGGCTCCCTGTCCGACGTGGCCGCCCTGTCCGCCAACGACGTGTGGGCCGTGGGGCAGCAGGAGATCTGGGACGTCTGGAAGAATCGCGGCACGATCCGCCACTGGGACGGCTCCCGCTGGTCGGAGGTCACGATCCGGGACGCGAGCGGCGCGGGCAACCTGCGTGGCGTCGCCGCCGCCTCGCCCTCCGACGTGTGGGCCGTGGGCGACGGCCACGACGGCGTCCCCTACCTCGCCCACGGCGACGTCAACGGCTTCGACCGCGTACGCGCCGAGGGCCTGTGGACGGGCGACTGGCTCGGCGGCGTCGACGCCCGGCCCGGCCGGGTGGTGGCCGTGGGCCGGGGCAAGACCCGCGACTCCGACCCGGCGAAGAAGGACTGGACGGTCGGGCTCATCGTCACCGGGCAGAACGGCAAGTGGACCGTTCAGGAGACCGAGGTCGAGGGCGCCCTCTACGCGGTGTCCGAGGGGTTCGCGGTCGGCGACACCGGCACCCAGCCGCTGATCATGCACCAGTCGGGCGACACCTGGAAGGCCGTGCCCGTGCCCGACGTGCCCGGCGGCTACCTGCGCGACATCCAGGTCGACGGCGGCAAGCGGGCCATGGCCGTCGGCGGCGTCTACCACGGGCCGAGCGACGTCGAGCCGCTCGTGCTGTCCTGGGACGGCAAGCACTGGGGGCGGGTGCCGCTGCCCGGCACCGACGCCCGCCTGTACGGGGTGACCGGCGACGGCAAGGGCCGCTACTGGATCTCCGGCTACGACCCCACCCGCGAGACCGAGCCGTTCATGCTGCGCTGCGAGAAGGGCGACTGCGAGATCATCCGCGGCACCGCCGCGCCGGGCCGGAGCAGCGTGCGGCTGCAGGCCGTCGCCTACCTGCCGGGCAAGGGGGCGGTGTGGGCCGTGGGCCACGCCGTCGACCTGACCGACCGCTACAACGACGTGGTGGAGACCTTCGGGCCGGGTGGCCCGCCGCCGAAGGACTCCTGACCCACGCCGTCCTGATCCGCCTAGAGGACGGCTCCGTCGTCCCAGCCGGAGTCGTTGGGCGGGCCGTCGCCCATGCGGACCACCAGCGCCACGAAGCCGCCGATGAACGCCGCCACCGCCGTGAACAGCGCCCAGCCCTCCATCCGCCAGTCGGCCATCGCGGCCAGCAGCAGATAGGCCGGGCCGCCGAACAACCCCGCCCAGGCCAGCTTGGCGGTCAGGTCGAGCTTGGGCAGCGGGGGTGGAGGCGGCGGCTCGTAGTGCCCCTCGTCGTCCTCGTCGTCGTGGTCGTGGTGTTCCGGCTCGGGAGGCTCGGTGTCGCTCTCGCGCAGGACGGGCTCGGCGGGCTGGATCACCCGGCGCGTCTGGTCGAGGGGGACGTTCTCGCTGTCCGGCCATGGCTGGTCGGCCGAGTCGCGCTCGGCGGTGTCGTTGAAGGACGCGACGATCTGCCGCCAGACCTCGTCCTCGTCACTCTGGGGCGTCACCTAGATGGGCCTCTCCGCAGCGATCGCGACTTCCCCCTGGGTGCGATCAGTCCCTCTGCAAGGGTACCGAGGCATGTGTCCTGATGAAGCCGAGGCTACCGGCAAAGATCCTGTCGGCATCGTTGTCGAGCGTCGCAACATGGTAGCTATCCGTAAGCTCCTCGATCGTGGCCTGCGGGACCTTCTGACGGATGATGGCCACGCTGGTGGGCTTCACCACGTGGTCGTCGGTGCTGTGGAACACCAGCAGCGGCTGCGTCACCCGGGCGAGGTCGGCCTGCACCAGCGCCCACAGGCCCGGCAGCGAGGCGGCCGCCTTCACCGGGGTGCGCGTGTACGCGAGCTCGGTCACGCCCGGCTTCTTCACGTCGTTCGCCACGCCCGGCACGGACGGCAGGAACCACTTGAGCAGCGGCGCCAGCTTCAGCAGCGGCACGTCGCCGGCGATCGACGGGTTGACCACCACCACGCCCTTGATCGCCTCGCCGTGCACCTCGGCCAGCCGCAGCGCCAGGCAGCCGCCCAGCGACAGGCCCGCCACGAACACCTCGGCGCAGCGCCCCTGGAGGTCCTCGAACGCCTTCTCCACCTCGGCGTACCAGTCCTCCCAGCGGGTATGGTTCATCTCCTGCCACGTCGTGCCGTGGCCGGGCTGGCGGGGCAGGGAGACGCTCAGACCGTGCCCGGCCAGGAACTCCGCCCACGGCCGCAGCGACTGCGGGGTGCCGGTGAACCCATGGCAGAGCAGCACACCGATCTGGCCTGCTTCGTGATGGTACGGCTCCGCGCCTGGCATGAGCGGCATAACAGCTCCTCGGAGGGATTTCATCCCGGAATTGCCCGATCGTCGCACGATCTCGGGGCTTTGTGCGAGAGGTGGTGTAGGAGCATCGAGTCTGAGATGCGAAGATGACATTGCTCACAGATGAAGCGCAGAGGAAGAGGTGGCCGGGTGTTCTACTGGGTGGTCAAGGCCATCTTGGGGCCGTTCCTCCATCTCGTCTTCCGTCCCTGGACGGAGGGTGCGGAAAACGTGCCCCGGCAGGGGCCGGTGATCCTCGCCGGCAACCACCTGTCGTTCGCCGACCACTTCTTCGGCCCGCTGCACCTGCGCCGTAAGGTCATCTCGCTCGGCAAGTCCGACTACTTCACCGGCCGGGGCGTCAAGGGCTTCTTCACGCGGCTGTTCTTCAGCGGCGTCGGCACTGTGCCGATCGACCGCTCCGGCGGCAAGGCCAGCGAGGCGGCGCTGCGCACCGGTCTGCGGGTGCTGGGTGAGGGCCAGATCCTCGGCATCTACCCCGAGGGTACTCGTTCGCCCGACGGCCGCCTGTACAAGGGCAAGACCGGCGTCGCCCGGCTGGCGCTGGAGTCGCGGGCCCCGGTCATCCCGTGGGCCATGGTCAACACGTTCGAGATGATGCCCCCGGGCCGGCCGCTGCCCAAGCTGGGCATCCGGCCGGGCGTCCGGTTCGGCAAGCCGCTCGACTTCTCCCGCTACTACGGCATGGAGGACGACCGGCTGGTCCTGCGCGCGGTGACCGACGAGATCATGTACGCGCTCATGGAGCTGTCGGGCCAGGAGTACGTCGACAAGTACGCGGCCAGCGCCAAGGTCGAGATGGAGCGCGCGGCCCGCGCCGCCAAGCACTGACCTGTTCTCCTTCCGGAGAGGGCTACTCCCGCAGGGCCCGCTCCGTCTTGCGCATCGCCGTGGTCATGACCTCCAGCTCGTCGCGGGTGAGCCGGTCGACGAGGTAGGCCCGTACGACCGCGAGATGGCCCGGCGCCACGCGTTCGAGGCAGCGCATGCCGGCCTCGGTGAGCACCGCCAGCACGCCCCGGTCGTCCGACGGGCAGGTCGCGCGCTCCACCAGCCCCGCCTTCTCCAGGCGGGTGATCTGGTACGTCAGCGCGCTCTTCGACACGACGACGCCCCGGGCCAGTTCCGTCATGCGCATCTGGCGATCGGGGGTGTCCGCCAGCCGGACCAGGATCTCGTACTGCGGATGCGTCAGCCCGGCCGCGGCCTTGAGCTGCTCCTCGATGCGCCTCTCCAGCAGGTGAGAGGTGGACAGGAAGGCGCGCCACGCCGCCATTTCCGTGTCGTCTAGCCACCGGGTGTCCGTCACGGCCCAAGTGTACTTGTTGTTCAGATTTGAACCATCCTGTTATATTCGTTCAAAACTGAACGAACCGACTCCTGAGGAGACCGCATGATCGACCAGGCGCGCCCCGTCGCCCTGCTGCTCGCCCGGGTGGCGCTCGGCGTCATCTTCCTCGTGCACGGCTACCAGAAGTTCGCCGTCATGGGCCTCGCGGGCGCCACGAAGTTCTTCGAGTCGATCGGTGTCCCGCTGGCGGGCGTGGCGGCTCCGGCCGTCGCCGTGCTGGAGGTGGCCGGCGGCCTGGCGCTGATCCTCGGCGCGGCCCTGCCGATCGCGGGCACGCTGCTGGCGCTCGACATGATCGGGGCGATCGTGTTCGTCCACGGGGCCAACGGGTTCGGCGCGGACGAGGGCGGCTACGAGTTCGTGCTGTCGCTCGCGGCGGGGGCGCTGGCGGTCGGCTTCAGCGGAGGAGGCGCGCTGGCCGTGGACACGCTGCTGCGCCGCCGCACCCCGGCCGCCACGGCCGCCTGACGCGCCGCGATCCGTCCCGTGGGAGCGGGCCGCGTCCAGGAGGGGGCGCGGCCCGCTTCGGCGTCAGGACAGGTGGGCGCGGATCTGCCTGATGTGCTCGGGCGTGGTGCGGCAGCAGCCGCCTATCAGGGACGCGCCCGCGCGCTCCCACTCCTTGGCCGCCTGGCCGTACTCCACCGGATCGGTCAGTCCGAGCCAGCGGCGGTTCTTGGCGTCCCACGTCTCGCCCGAGTTGGGGTAGACGATCACCGGCAGGCCGCCGGACAGGGCGGCGATCACGCCGGGCAGATGGCGCGGCGCCGTGCAGTTCGCGCCCACGGCCACGACCTGCGGGTCGCCGGTGAACAGGGCGGCCGCCTCACGGATGGGCGTGCCGTCGCTGATGTGCTCGCCGTCCCGGCAGGAGAAGCTGACCCATGCCTTGAGCCCCGGCGTCTCCTTCAGCAACCGGGCCAGCGCCCGCGCCTCCGCGTAGGACGGGATGGTCTCGCAGGCGAGCAGGTCGGCGCCGGCCGAGGCGAGGATCTCCCAGCGGGGCCGGTGCCAGGTGAGCAGGCCCTCCTCGCCGAGGTCGTAGTCGCCGGTGTACTCGGCGCCGTTGGCGAGGTAGGCCCCGTACGGGCCGACGCTGGCGGCGACCAGCCCGCCGCCCGCCTCGTCGCGGGCCTGCGCGGCCAGCTCCACCGAAAGCCTGATGAGGCGCTCGGCCTGCGCCACGCTCGCCCCTCGCCGGAGGAACCCCGGGATCGAGGCCTGGTAGCTGGCCGTGGTCGCCACATTGGCGCCCGCCGCGAAGTAGTCGGCGTGGACGCGCCGGATCAGGTCCGGGTCTTCCATCAGCAGCCGGGCCGACCACAGCTCGTCGCTCAGATCCGCGCCGAGCGTTTCGAGATGGGTGGCCAGACCACCGTCCAGGACAAGAGTGCTCACACTCTCCAGCCTATGGGCCGCGACGTACCGGACCGGACGGTGAACGGATTTTCCGGGATGCCGGTGGAGGTGGGATTTCCGCGACAACCAGGAAAGGCGATCGCCCCTCTTTATCGGGAAATTTCCGTGATTATGGGCTAGGTGTGCTGCGGGCACCGATGCGGCCGGGGGCGCTCTTCTCCGCAGGTCACGGAGTGGGGGAGGCGGGGCGGACGCGGCCGCCGCACGTCATCGGGCCGCGTCCTGTGGAGTTCCCCTCCGGGCGCCGGGCCGTGGTCCGGCCGTTTTGGATCGTGTCGCAGAGTGCCGCCATGGCGGCGGATCGTATGCGACCTTCTCCGAGAATTCACGGCATTCTCCAAGCCAACGATTATCCCGCCCTCCGGCCGCACCGGGCCGGGCCCGCCCCGCCGTACCAGCCACTTGACCACCCGCCCCGGAACGTCCGGCACCACCGCATCCGTCAGTCGCGCTTCCAGAAGGGCGTGCGCCGGGGCTCGCCCGGGGAGCCGCCCTCCGCCTCCGGGCCGGGGCCGCCCGTCAGCGACGTGAGGACCTCGACGACGTGCCGCCGCAGTCCCGCCAGGTCCGTCCCCGGCCGCTCGGCCGCCTCGAGCTCCCGCGCCAGGGCCGACAGCTCGGCGTGATCTCCCAGGTACGCGGACAGAGCCGCCAGCCGGGAGCCCAGGTCGGCCAGGTAGAGCGCGTCGGCCGTGGGCAGCGCCTTGAGCCGGTCGAGCTCGGCCACGAGCTGTCCCCGTACCGACTCCAGCCCGTGCGAGGCCCGGCGGGCGGGACGCGGCACCGCGCCCGGCCGGCCGAACACCGGCCCGCGCGGCCCCACCGATCCGCCCGACGACGCGCCGAACCCGCCGGCGCCACCCGCCGGGGAATCAGGCACGGGATCAGGCGCGGAGTCAGGCGCCGAGTCAGGCGCGGCGCCGGGCGCTCCTCCGGCCGGAGCCGGGGCGGGCGGGCTCATCGGGATGCCCTGGTCCAGCGCCGCCTCGAACGTCGGCGACGCCGCGCGGAAGCGCCCCGGCGCCGCCATCACGGCGGCCTGCGCCACGAACCCGGTCATCGGCGGCGCCGACGGCATCTCCCAGCCGCTCGGCGGCTCGACCGGCTGGATGACCCGGTGCTCGGGCCCGCCCTCGGCCACCGTCCTGCTGTCCACCGCGACGTACGCCGTGAACCTGCACAGGACGCCGTACTCCAGCGAGACCCGGACGATCTCCGCCTCCAGCTCGTGCTCGCCCATCGCGTACCGGTCCTCCAGGGCGCGCAGGTGCGCCCGGGCCCACACGGCGCGCAGCGCGGGGTTGTCCACGGCCGTCGCGGTGACCTGCCGCTCCCATGGCTCTCCCGCCGCGAGCCCCCGCACGGTCACCGTCGTACCGCGCGGCTCGCCGCCCCGGAGGCGCCCGTACACCCGTAGCGGCACACCCGGGAAGATCGCGCCGAGGTGCGTGACCGTGCCCGGCTCCGCGTCGAGACCCTTGAGCGCCAGGTCCGTGACCAGGGGCGCGCCGATGCGCCGGTGGATCTGGTCCATGGCGGCGTCGAGCCGGTCCTCGGACTCGACCAGCTCGCACCGGCCCGCGCCGAGCCCGGCGAGCCTGCCGAGGAAGCCGGCGTTCACGGCGCGGTCGATGCCGACGGCGTGGACGCGCATGGCCGACAGCGCGCCGCCGGCCTGCTCCAGGATCTGGTCCTCGTTGCCCACCTGGCCGTCGGTGACGAGCACGAGCACGAGCACGCGCTCGCGGCCCTCGGCGGGCGGCAGCAGCGCCACGGCCTCGCGCAGCGGCTCCAGCAGCTCGGTGCCGCCCCGGGCGTCCACGCGGGCGAGGTGCTCGACGGCGCGGTACCGGTTGCGGTCGGACGCCTCCACGAGCCCCTCGAACGGCTGCTCCACCACCGAGTCGAACGTCAGCACCGCGAACCGGTCGGCGGAGGTGAGCGTGTCGACGATGCGCGCGGCGGCCCGCCGGGCGGCGACCATCTTCCAGCCGGCCATGCTGCCCGAACGGTCCAGCAGCAGCACCAGGTCCCGCGGCGCGCGCGGCGCCTCCAGCGCGGGCGGGACGACGGTCAGCGCGAACGTCGCGCCGCCCTCCGTCTCGCCCGTGTCGATCTGGAGTGAGGTCGAGGCGTCGAAGCCCAGCCGGAGGATGAAGTCCCGGTCCAGCCGCTCTCCGGGGCGCAGCCGTACGGTGTGGCCGTCCTCCTCGACCACGTGCAGGCTGGAGGAGACGTCCCGCAGGTCGAGACCGGCGGGGTCGAGGGTCACCGCCAGCGACAGCCGCACCGGCGCGGGGAAGCCGGGCAGCAGCACCGGCGGGGTGATCCGGGAGGCGTCGGGCACCGCGCCGGTGTCGGGCATCGTGCCGTCCCCGGCGGAGGGGCCGTCGAGCGGGGTGCCCGGGATGTACCGGGGCGCCACCACCAGCGGGAAGCGGAACGTGGCCGCGCCGTCCTCGTACGGCAGCGGCTGGCTCAGAGACATGCGGACCGTCACCCGGTCGCCGGGCAGGATGTTGCCCACCCGGATCGTGAACACGTCCGGCCGCTCCTCCTCGGCGATCGCCGCCCGCCTGCCCTCGCGCAGCGCCCGGTCGTAGTCGGCCCGCGCCTGACCGCGCTCCTTGAGGACGCCCTCGATGACCCGGTCGCCGGCTTCCATCCGGAAGGCGGTCACGGCCGCCCGGTCGGGGAGCGGGAAGACGTACGTGGCCTCCAGCGTGACGTCGAACGGGTTCCGGAACCCCTGGGCCACCTCGACCCCGGCGACGAGGCCGGAGACGGCGGCCGTGACGTCCACGCTCTCCAGCGGCAGGTTGCCCCGGTCGGTGCGCAGCGCGCCGAACCCGGCGTCCGGCACCGGCCGGCACTGTCCGGGCTCGAGTGGAACGATCTTCATGCGAGCTTCCTCTCTTCGAGCATCGCCAGCAGCGGGGCGGCCGCGCCGAGCACGGCCTGGACGTCGTCGATGGAAGGAGCGCGGCCGGCGCCGTCGAGCACCAGCGTCACGCCGGGCGCGAGCCTGATCCCGCGCACCAGCCCTCCGGCCGGGGCGCCTTCCCCGCCCTGCCCGCCGGCCCCGGGTGGTACGGGAGAGGCCGGGGCGGGGGAGGGGGCGCGACCGCGCGGCGGGCGCGCCCAGAAGCGGACCTCCCCGCCTTCCGGCGCGCGGTCTTCCGGCGCGCGGTCGAGGGAGACCTCCGGCGCGCCGTCGAGGGGGGACGTGGCGGTTGCCGGGGGTCCCTGTGTCGCGGGGGATGCGGCGACGGAGCGAGCGTCCCGCGCCGCGTCCTGAGGGCCGGCGGCGACGTCCTCCGGCTGGGCCGCACCCTCCAGCATGGCGTCGGTCGCGCCCGCCAGGGCCACCTGGATGTCGGCGATCGACAGCCCGGCGGCCTGGAGGCGCTTGACCGCCACGAGCTGGAGCAGGTGGCGCCGGCCGTAGCGGGCGATCCGGCCGCGCCGGGACAGCGGCGGGTCGACCAGGCCGATCGTCGTGTACCACCTGATCAGCCGCTCGCCCGGCACCTCGCGCACCCGGCCGTTGCCGTTCGGCCCGCCCGCGCGCAGCAGGCCGGCCGCCCGCTCCGCCAGCTCGCCGATGGTCCAGGTCTCCTCCATGCCACCACGATGACACTGTCACTGTTGCAGTGTCAATGTTGGAGGATTAAAGCGCCAGAAATCGTGCAGAAGAGCAGAGATGTCGTACTACGGGGAGGAACACATCATGGCTCCTATCACCGGACCCCTCTCGGGCGAGGCGAAGAGCACGGTCGCCGAGTGCCTCCAGGGCACCCTCGTCGACCTCGTCGACCTGTCGCTGGTCGCCAAGCAGATGCACTGGAACATCGTCGGGCCGAACTTCCGCTCGATCCACCTTCAGCTCGACGAGCTCGTCTCGCTGGCGCGTACGCACGCCGACACCGTGGCGGAACGCGCGTCGGCGCTGGGGATCAACCCCGACGGCCGCTCCTCCACCCTGGCGAAGAGCACCAAGCTGGCGCAGCCGGAGAGCGGCTGGATCGAGGACGGCAAGGTCGTGGCCACGATCACGGACATCCTCGACGGGATCGGCCGGCGGTTGCGCGAGCGGATCGAGGAGACCGACGAGCCCGACCCGGCCAGCCAGGACATCCTGATCGCGATCGCGCAGGACATCGACAAGGAACGCTGGATGTTCCAGGCCCAGCGCTGACCGCGCCGGTGAAGCCCGGAGCCCCGCGCGGCCCCGGGCTTTTCCATGCCGTACGAGGCGCCGCGGAGCAGCGAGGAGATGTGGGCGATATGCACGGATGCGGCAGGCCGGTGGGCCGGGGTTCGCGTGCCGTTCGGCGGCCGGGATCCCGCCATTCATGTCCATGCGGTCGACTAGCGTGGATCCAGAGGGAGGCCTGACCATGTCCCGCAAGACTCTCCTCCGCACGGGCCCGCTCCGCAGGGAGGCGGTCGGCCCGTACGGCCCGCTCGCCCCGTACGGCGGCGACGGGCTCGTCCTGCCCGCCGGGTTCACCGGCCGGGTCGTGGCGCGCTCCGGCCGCAAGGTGGCCGGCCTGACCTGGCACGCGGCGCCCGACGGCGGCGCCTGCTTCCCCGACGGCGCCGGCTGGATCCTCGTGTCCAACTCCGAGTTGCCCCTGCTCGGCGGCGCCGCGGCCCTGCGGTTCGCCCCGGACGGCACGATCGCCGACGCCTATCGCATCCTGTCCGGCACCGACCTCAACTGCGCCGGCGGCGCCACCCCCTGGAACACGTGGCTGTCGTGCGAGCTGGGCCACCGCGGTCAGGTCTTCGAGTGCGACCCGTACGGCGCCCGCGCCGCCCGGCCCCGCCTGGCCATGGGGCGCTTCCGGCACGAGGCAGCCGCCTGCGACCCCGACCGCCAGGTCGTCTACCTCACCGAGGGCGAGTCCGACGGGTGCTTCTACCGGTTCGTGCCGGGCGACTGGGGCGACCTGACCGAGGGGCGGCTGGAGGTGCTGTGCGTCTCCGGCGGCTGGCGGCCCGTGCCCTCGCCCGCCGCGCTGCTCAAGGCCACGCGCCATCAGGTGGAGGAGGCGCGCCGCTTCGACGGCGCCGAGGGCTGCCACTACGCCGACGGGGTCTGCTACCTCACCACCAAGGGCGACCGCGGCCTGTGGGCCTACGACGCGGAGACCTCCACGCTGGAGCGGCTGTGCGGCGGCGTGCGGGCCGTCACCGCAGCGCCCTCCGGCGACCTGTACGTGACCAGGGACACGATGGGCGTCGACGTCATCACCCCCGACCGGGCGATCACCCCGTTCCTGCTGCTGGAGGGGCACACCGGCGCGGAGCTGACCGGGCCCGCGTTCTCGCCCGACGGCTCGCGCCTGTACTTCTCCTCCCGGCGCGGCCCGGCCGGCGAGCCGGGGGACGGCCACACCTTCGAGGTGACCGGCCCCTTCCGCCACTGACCTTCGGGATCGCTCAGGCCGGGTGGCGCGCCGGCATCACCTTCAGCTCGGTCACGAGGTCGTCCGCCCGCTCGGGCGTGGCCGTGGAGACGAGCGGCATGACGGCCTCCACGGCCGGGCCGGCGCTGAAGCGGGAGGGGCGGCTCAGAGGCCGAGCGTCCAGATCTCGTCGACGACCTCGATGCCGTTCTCCACGCTCTTCTCGCTGGACTCGTGGACGAACCCCGCCCTCGCGTAGATGCGCCGGGCGCTCTCCAGGCACTCGCGGGTCCACAGCGTGATCCGCTTGTAGCTGCCGTCCCTGGCGTGGCGCACGCACTCCTCGACCAGCCGCCGCCCGAGGCCGAGCCCCCGGGCGGACGGGCCGACCAGCAGCATCCGCAGCTTGGCCGTGTCCGCGTCCACGTGCTCGAAGAACACGCAGCCCAGCCGCTCGCCGCCGGCCTCGGCGATCCAGCCCGCGTCGCGCCCCGAGAAGTCGAGCCCGCCGATGAGCCGGGCGACGAGCTGCTCGAACTCGACGCCCCAGCCGTACTCCCGGTTGTAGATCTCGGCGTGCAGCTGGACGGCCCAGCCGAGGTCGCCGGAGCGCGGCGCCCTGATGACGAACGGCTCGCGCTCCGGAGCCTCGCCGAGCAGCTTCCTGATCGCCGCCATCGACGTCACCAGGCTTTCCTGGTCGGCCTCGGCCAGGCCGGCGAGCAGCTGCTCGATCTCCTCGGCCGAGCGGGCGTCCAGGCGGCGGTACATGGCCACGCCGGCCTCGCTCAGCCGTATGACCTGCTTGCGCGCGTCGCCGGGCGAGCGCTCCCGCGAGAGCAGGCCGTCGCCCTCCAGCCGGGACAGGATCCGGCTCAGGTAGCCCGCGTCGAGGCCGAGCAGCCCCCGCAGCTCGCCGGTCTCCATCGGCTCGGCGTGCGCCAGCTCGTAGAGCACCCGGACCTCGGTGAGGGAGTACGCCGAGTCGAGCATCCCCGCCTGGAGAACCCCGATCACCTTCGTATAGAACCGGTTGAAGGCTCTGATCTCAGAAACCCTTGCTTGGGTCAATGAATTCATTGCTCCAGTCAACCATGAGAGGACGCTTTTCGTGAAGCACCTGTACATCGGCGGATACGGTCCGGGCATCGTCACGGGTGACGGGGAGCTGACCCGCATCGCCTCGCCGTCCTTCCTGGCCGCCCATCCCGCCCTTCCGGTGCTGTACGCGGTGGGCGAGCTGGCGCAGGGGTGGATCACCGCGTTCCGGGCCGAGGACGGCCTGTCGCCGCTGGCCGAGCGCCCCAGCGAGGGGCACACGCCGTGCCACGTGGCCGTCCACCCGTCCGGCGCGCTCCTCGCCGTCGCCAACTACGGCGACGGCACCGCGAGCATCCACCGGCTGGACGAGCGGGGCGCCTTCGCCGGCCCGGCGACCGCCCTGCGCCACGAGGGCTCCGGCCCCGTCGCCGAACGCCAGGAGGGCCCGCACGCCCACCAGGCGGTCTTCCACGAGGACGTCCTGCACATCAGCGACCTCGGCACCGACGAGATCCGCCGCTACACGCTCGACGGCGAGCCCCTGGAGCCGCTGCGCCTGCCGCCCGGCACCGGCCCGCGCCACATGGCCTTCGCCGGGTCGCGGCTGTACGTGGTGGGGGAGCTCGACGGGGTCGTCACGGCCGTCGACGGCGACACGCGTCTCACGGGCCCCGCCTCGCGGGCGGGCTCCGGCAACCAGCCGTCCCACCTGGAGGTGCGCGGCGACCACGTCTACGTGGCCAACCGGGGGCCGGACACGATCTCCGTGCTGCGGGCCGGCGACCTGACGATGGTGGCGGAGGTGCCCTCCGGCGGCGCCTGGCCGCGCCACTTCGCCATCGACGGCGACCGGATGTACGTGGCCAACCAGAACGCGAACGTGGTGACGGTGTTCGCGCTGGAGGACGGGGTGCCGGTGCCGACGGGGGAGGCGTACGAGGTGGAGAGCCCGGGGTGCGTCCTGCCGGTGTGACGGGTCGCGAGTGGGCCGTGGAGCCGTAAGGAGTCGGTCAAGTGGCCGGCTCGCGGGTGCCGGGTCGTGACGATGGGGTTCCGTGCGTACGTCCCCGGGCGCTTCGGCGCCATCGTCCCGCGTCCGGCCGCGTCCTTCGCGGATGCTCAGGCTGCCGGCGGCCGGGCTCGCTCTCACGCTGGCCCTCGCGCCCGTCGCCGGCT